>JAWWOY010000899.1:0-19718 GCA_033851195.1 Kribbellaceae bacterium
CTCGGCGTCGCCAAGCTGGCCGCGGTGAAACCCGCCGGCCTGACCGTTCCGCAGTACGCGGCGCTGTTCGTGCTGGACGAGCAGCCGGGGATCTCCGCCGCGGAGTTGGCCCGCCGTTGCCTGGTCACACCGCAGACGATGACAACGATCCTGCGCAACCTCGAAGCGGCCGCCCTGGTCGAGCGCACCCCCCATCCGCTGCACCGGCACGTGATCGAGACCCGCCCGACCCCGGCCGGCCGCAAGGCGCTGGATCAGGCCGACGAACGAGCCGCCGCCGTCGAACGCCGCCTGGCCGCCGCCTTCACCGACGACGAACTGACCACCCTCCGCGCCCTCCTGGCCCGCTGCTCCGAAGTCCTCACCGCCGACCCCCCCCACTAACCCCGATCATCGGTCCGTAGTTCCCCGGCGTGTCGCCACTCATCGGTCCCAACTTTCAACCTCCGACTCAGCAGACCGTCAGCGGCTCAGCGGCTCGACCCACCCTCCGCGACCGCAGAATTGGAGCGCCTCGCTGTGATCCCGACCTGGGCCGCCCCTACGCCGGCGGCACGCAGGGTCAGTACAGGGCGGTCATGAGGCGTTGGCGAGCCTTGGCCACGCGGTCGTCGTCGGGCCCGACCACGTCGAAGAGCTCGAGGAGGTGCAGGCGGACCTGGTTGCGCTCGTCGCCCTTCGTCGCCTGGACCGTGCGGACCAGCCGGGCGAAGGCGTCCTCGACGTGACCGCCGACCAGGTCTGTGTCGGCGACCAGCATCTGGGCCTCGATGTCGGTCGGGTCTTCCGCGGCCCGGGTCCGGATCTCGGCCGGTACGTCGCGAGTGCGCTGCACCAGCTTGACCCGGGCCAGCCCGGCCTTCGCCTCGGTGTCGCCCGGGTTCTGCTTCAGCAGTTCCTCGTACGCCGCGATCGCGCCCTCCAGATCACCCGCGCCGACAGCCTCCTCCGCGGCTGCATACCGCGGGTCCGGCTCGGGCTCGGCAGGGGCTTCCGTCGCTGCCGGTCCCACTGGTTCGGTCCGGCCGGTGATGCCGTTGGCCACCGCGACCGTCAGCAACTGGTCGATGTACTGGCGGGCCTCGGGCTCACCGACGGGGCCCTGGAACAGCGGAACCACCTGGCCGCGCAGCACCGCGATCACCAGCGGCACAGTCTGTACGCCGACCGCCTGGGCCAACTGCGGGTTCGCGTCGATGTCGATCCGGGCCAGCAGGAACTTGCCGTCGTACTCGGTCGAGAGCCGCTCGAGCACCTGGCTGAGCTGGTTCGACGCGCCCGAACGCGGCGACCAGAACTCGACCACCACCGGCACCTGCAAGGACCGCTCGATCACATCGGCCTGGAAGGTCGGCTCGGTGACGTTCAGTACGAAGGGTCCGCCGGCTGCGGATCCGGCCGCGGCGCCCGACGAGGTCGCAGGCGGCGCGGACGGCCTGCGCAGGGACGACAGGTCGATCGCCCCGGGTCGGGAGAAGTTCGGCTGACTCATCGCTGTCCTCGCAATGCTGCTGCGGACCCGGTGCGGCGCTCACTACATACGTTCATGGGTCCATCCTCTCCGACTGGTCCGGGCGATGTGGAGCGCGGGTCGCCAGCAACAGTCTGGCCAGCCCGCTCCGGGTGCCGGCAACCGCGATCCGGGCACCGGGCGAAACCTCGTGATCGAACGCCGGGGCCCAGTCCCAGACGGCACCGTCGGCTAGGGCCAGCACCCGCAGACCGCCGCCCTCGTCCAGTTCGCCGAGCCGCTTGCCGACCGCGACCGAGTCCGGCTCGACGGTCACCTCGGTGAGCAGCAGGACCCGCCGTCCGGCCGGAACCGTCGTCTGCCGGCGCCGGTTGGCGACCGCGGCCGCGATCGCCGGCGCCACCAGCATGGACACCGACCGGCTGTGCCCCAGGCCCAGTTGGCGCTCGACCCGCTGGGCGAGGTCGTGGTCGAACATCCGCAGCGTGATCCGGGCGTCCGGGTTCAGCTCGCGGACCACCATCGCGGACTCGAGGTTGGTGATGTCACCGTTGGTGAGCGCCAGTACCGACTGGCAGTCCTGTACGCCGGCCGACCGCAGCGTCTCCTCGTTGCTGCTGTCCCCGATGATCACCGGGATCCGCAACCGATGAGCAGTCAGTACGCCGGGCGCGTCGTCGTCCTGCTCGACCCCGACCACCGCGACGCCCCGCTCGGCGAGAATCTCCAGCACGCGGGCGCCGACCGTGCCCAACCCACAGACCACGACGTGATCGCGGGGGCGTCCGCGGACGCCGCCGAGCACCCTGGACAGCCGGGCCCCGATCAGCGAGTCGACGATCACCGCGGTGAGCAGCGCGACCAGCACGATGCCGGTCAGCTGGACCGCGACGGTGGCCACCTTCGCCCACGGCGCCGCATTCGAGAAGGTGTTGTCGTCGATCCCGGCCGACGTCACCGCGCCCATCGCCAGGTAGAGCGCGCGCAGCCACGCAACATGCGCGATCCAGTGGGTCAACGCCGTACCAACCAAGACCAGGCCGGCCATCACCGCGACGATCACCCGGACCCTGCGGTCCAGTACATCCCGCGTCGCCATCAGCCAGCCTGCGCGGCGAACGTCCCTGGTTCGCCAGACAGGGCGCAGCCCGGTGCCGAGCACGATGTCCCCGTTCGGGTCGTCGCTGCCGCTGGGCAGCAACTCGGGCGTCGCCGACGAGGTGATGTCGGCCAGCACGGTGATGTGCGGAGACCGGATCAGTTCGGCCGGTCCGGCCACCATCCGGCGGCCACCGAGCTCCAGAAAGGTGAGCTCGTCGTCCTGCAAGGCATCCGCGACGAACGCGGGCGCGGCCAGCGACGGCCCCGAGATCACGACGCAGTCCCCCAGCAGGCTGTGCAACTGCTTGCCGAGTCGCGGATTGACCATCTGTACGACGATGCGCAGGCTGTGGTCCATCTCCCGCGCGGTGAGAGCGGTGTGGACGTTGTGGACGTCGTCCGCATCCAGCAGCACCAGAGCGCGCGCGGAGGAGGCCTTCTCGTCGGAGTCGATCCCGGCCCGCCGCAGCACGGACTCGCTGATCACCCGGACGCCCATCATCTGTGCGCCGAGCTCCGCGATCCGCTCGTAGTGCCGGGAGGCGGGGTTGACAATCGCCGTCACCTGCTCGCCCGAAGTCACCAGCTCGGTGACCACTCGCAGCATCGTCCGGTCCGACCCGCAGACCACAACGCCACGACTATCCGGGGGTTGTTGCCGGGTCGCCCTGTTCCGGCGGCGGCTCGGCGCGGGTAGCTGCTCGGCCTCTTCAGAAGCGGGCGGGCTCTCGGTACTCGCCCCATTCGTCCCGAAGAACGTTACAGATCTCCCCCATGGTCGCCTCAGCACGCGCCGCCTCCAGCATGGGTCCGATCAGGTTGCCGGTCCCTCTGGATGCCTCGACCAGCGCGGTCAGCCTACGACGCACCAGGTCCTCGTCGCGGTGCTTCTTGCGCGTGGCGAGCGTCCGGCACTGCTCGATCTCGACCTCGTGGCTGACCCGTAGGATCTCCAGCTGGCCGGACACCGTGTCGGTCAGCGTGTTCACCCCGACGATCTTCTTCTCGCCCTTCTCCAGCTTCTGCTGATACTCGAAGGCGGCGTCGGCGATCTCGGCCATGAACCAGCCGTCCTCGATCCCGCGCAGGATTCCCGACGTCATCGGCCCGATCTCGTGCTCCGACTCGCGTTCGCCCAACTGCTTGATCCGCGCGAAGATCTCCTCGGCCTCGGCCTCGATCTTGTCGGTCAGCGCCTCGACGTACCAGGAACCGCCGAGCGGGTCGGCCACGTTGGTGACACCGATCTCCTCCATCAGCACCGACTGGGTCCGCAGCGCGATCTCGGCCGACTCCTCGCTCGGCAGCGCCAGCGTCTCGTCCAGCGCGTTGGTGTGCAGCGAGTTGGTGCCACCGAGAATCGCCGCCAGCGCCTCGACCGCTGTCCGTACGACGTTGTTGTACGGCTGCTGCGCGGTCAGCGACACCCCGGCCGTCTGGGTGTGGAACCGCAGCGACTGCGCCTTGTCCGTCTTCGCGCCGTACACGTCCCGCAGCCAACGGGCCCAGATCCGCCGGCCGGCCCGGAACTTGGCGATCTCCTCGAAGAAGTCCAGGTGGCTGTCGAAGAAGAAGGACAACCCCGGCGCGAACGTCTCGATGTCGAGCCCGCGCGACAGCCCCAACTCGACGTACCCGAATCCGTCCGCGAGCGTGTAGGCGAGCTCCTGCGCAGCCGTCGACCCGGCCTCGCGGATGTGGTACCCGGAGACGGACAGCGGCTTGTACGCACCGATGTTGGCGGCGCAGTACTCCATCAGGTCACCGATCAGGCGAAGGTGCGGTTCCGGCGGGAACAGCCACTCCTTCTGCGCGATGTACTCCTTGAAGATGTCCGTCTGCAGCGTGCCGTTGAGCTTGGTGATGTCCGCACCCTGCCGCTCGGCCGCGACCAGGTACATCACGAACGCCGGCACCGCCGGCCCGGAGATCGTCATCGAGGTGGTGACGTCCTGCAGCGGGATGTCCTTGAACAGCCGGTCCATGTCGGCCGCGGAATCGATCGCCACCCCGCAGTGCCCGACCTCACCGAGCGACTTCGCGTCGTCGGAGTCGCGGCCCATCAGCGTCGGCATGTCGAACGCGACGGACAGCCCGCCACCGCCGGAGTTGAGGATCATCTTGTAGCGCTCGTTGGTCTGCTCGGCGTTGCCGAACCCGGCGAACTGCCGGATCGTCCAGGTCCGCCCGCGGTACCCGGTCGCGTAGAGACCCCGCGTGAACGGGAACTCCCCCGGCCAGCCGATCCGCTCCATCCGCGGGTCGTCGAACCCCTCGGGCGGCCCGTAGACCGGCTCCACCTCGGTCCCCGACAGGGTGGTGAAGTCCGCCTCCCGCCGCCGCGAAGCGTCGTACCGCTGCTGCCACCGGCTCCTGCCGTCAGCAATCCGCCCAGCATCCATCAGCCGACCTCCACTAGACCTCAATCCCCGCCCCCAAACTACTAGGACGTCCTACTAAATACCACCCGGCAGCGGTGAGGTGCGGCGGGACGACCGGCTGCTGGTGGCGGGCCGAGTGGGTCTCTGCAAGATCGACCGGGGGCGGTCAGGTGAAGTCGCCGGCGGTGTGGCGGAGGGGTTGGAGGACGGACCAGAGCATGCGGAGCTGCTCCTCGGTCAGGCCGCGGAGGGCGAAGTCGGCGGCTACCAGGTCGGCGGTGGCTCGTTCCACCAGTTCGCGACCGGCCGGCGTGATCTCGCAGAGGATCGCGCGCCCGTCGTCCGGATGGGGTGTCCTGGTCACCAGTCCGGCCGCCTCCAGCCGGCGGACGATCGAAGTCACCGAGGTCGGGTGTACCTGCAGGCGCTCCCCCATCTTGCCGAGCGGCAGTGATCCCCGGCGCGAGAACGTCAGCAGCACCAGCGCCTCGAACCGGGCGAAGGTCAGCCCGTGGACCCGCAGGATCTCGTCCAGTTCACCGATCACGATCTGCTGGGCGCGCATCAGCGAGGTGACGGCCCGCATCTGTTCCACCGCACCCCAACGCCGGCCCCACTGACGGGAGGCCTCGTCGATCGGGTCGAACGAGAGCGGTTTCTTCCTGGCCATGTGCGAGAGGCTATCGACACCGGGACCGCTCCCGGGAGGAACTTCACAGATCGGCGCCGGTCCGAGCCAGTCGGCGGGGAGGCCGACCCGGAGGTCAACACGTCTGGCGCGTCACGAAGCGGTGACTGACGTACCGGCGGCCGCCGGAGGTGACGTGCGCCTGGTGTGCCGGCGCGTCCCGGCCGGCACCGCGGAAATTGTCGGCGCCGGGTGGCAGGCTCGGCGCATGTCGATATCTCCTGAAGTGGCCGCCTTCTATCTCCGCTGCCTGCTGGCAGATTCCGCCCGGCTCTCCGAGGTGGGCCGGATGGGGCTTGCTGCCGACGTCCCGTCCTGCCCGGGCTGGACCGTCGAGTCGGTGTTGCGCCACACCGCGCAGGTCTACCTGCACAAGGTCGAGATCCTCCGGCTCGGCGCCCGGCCGGACCCCTGGCCGCCGGAGCTGGCCGATGACGATGCCCTCGACCTGTACGACGACGCGCGGGCGAAGGTGGTGGCCGCGCTCGAGAAGGCGGGTCCCGACGTGCCGACCTGGACCTTCTCGCCCGAGGACCACAGCTCCGCGTTCTGGTTCCGGCGAATGGCGCAGGAGACGGCCGTGCACCGCGTGGACGCGGAACTGGCCCACGATGTGCTGACACCGATCGACCGCGACCTGGCGCTGGACGGTATCGACGAGGTGCTCGGCTTGATGCTGGGCGGTCCCTGGTGGGAGGAGGGCGACACCGCGTACCCGGTCGACGCCACCGTCCGGGTGACCGCTGACGGTCGCTCGTGGACCACACGCCTGGACGCGACGACCGCCACGGTGACGGATGGTGCAGGCGGAGAGGTGACAGCGGAGATCTTCGGCGAGCCGGACACGGTGCTGCTCTGGCTCTGGGGACGCAACGGATCCGAGGCGATCCAGACCGCCGGTGATGACGCTGCCGTCACAGCCTTCCGCGGCCGGCTGGCGGAGTGCACGGCCTGAACTGGTCGATCAGCCCAGGTCGTGGTGGTCGGAATCGGTCCAGTTGCCGCGCTCGCTGTTGAAGATCGACTTCGACGGCGCGCCTCGATGCTGGCTGGCGTGCGAGGCCGGGGCGGTCGAGGCGGAGACCTCCTTGGCGGAGTCCATCCCGACCGGCCCGGTGCCGTCGTCGTCGGAATCCTCGTCGCCCGCCACCACGTCCACGCTGGCCGAGGCGCGCAGACCGGTCCGCTGGATGACGCGCTGGATGGTCAGGTCGCGCTCATCGGGCCGGCTGACGAACCTGATTTCGCGGAAGCCCTGGTCCTGGGCCGCCGACTCGAAGACGAAGTGGCCGTAGCCCAACATCCGACCGATGATCGGCTTGACCAAGGTGATGTCCAGGATTCGCATGATCGGCGTGGTCGCGACCGTCTGCGAGAAGACGCCCTGAATCCGCATCACCCGCATGTTGGTGATGACGAACCGGTCCCGATGCTCGCTCAGGAACCGCCAGAACGCGTGCCCGAGCAGGACCAGCACGACCACCAGCAACAGGCCGGCGAACTTGATGGACATCCAGAGCATGGCGACCAGTAGCGCGGAGGCCAATATGACCTCCAGCATCGGCACGAAGAACACCACCCAGTGGTGCCGCACCTCGTCGATCACGACCTCGCCCTCGTCCGCGATCAGATGGCGCCTGACCTTCGGATCGAAAACCCTGAAGAGGCCTATTCCGGCCATCTATACTCCCCTGCTCGCCGCACTGTCGGGCACCTGGTCAGGTCAAAGCCAAGTGTCCCGTACGAACCTCCGTAACGGGACACCTGGGCGAAGGATCACTTGAACAGCGCGGACAGGAAGGTAATCACGCTCCCGAACGCAACACCAACTGCCGAGAACGCACCTCCCACAGCAGCTGCGGCATTTTCGGGCTGGGTGAACAGGTAGAACGCCGCAAATGCGATGACCAGCCAGATCAGCAGCTTCTTCGGCATGTCACCACTCCTCGTTCGCAACCAACTCGGTCGACTGTGTTGTATCACGGATAGTTACCAACTGTCACTGACTGAACACAGCCCACCGCACAATGCTCAACAGCTTCAAGACATATTCTGTAACGGAAAAGGGGGCATGGCAGCGACCGGCGCGCCGTCCCGGGACGAAGATCACGGGCATGCCAAGGAGCCCCAGGTGTGAAGCCCCCCTCGAACGGCTCCCGTCCTGGTCAGAGTATGCCCCGGCCAGGCCCTCAAAGGGCAGCGATCAGCTCATCCGCCGCGGCGTACGGGTCGGAGTTGCCGTCGGCCACCTTGGCGGCCAGCACATCGAGCCGGGCGTCGCCGTGCAGATGCGCGAACCGCGACCGCAGGGCCGTCATCGCGATCGCCTCGATCTCGTCCCGGGCCCGGCTGCGGCGGCGTTGGACCAGCACCCCGTTGCCCTTCATCCAGCTCAGCCGGTCCTCGATCGCGGCGACCACCTCGTCGATCCCCTCGTTGCGACTGGCAACGGTTTTGAGGATCGGTGGGACCCACGCGTCCGGCGCCCGGTCGGCCAGCGCCAGCATCGCCCGGAGGTCGCGGGTGACGTTCTGCACGCCGTCGCGGTCCGCCTTGTTCACGACATAGATGTCGCCGACCTCGAGGATGCCCGCCTTGGCCGCCTGGATGCCATCACCCATCCCCGGAGCCAGCAGCACCAGGGTCGTGTCGGCCATCCCCGCGACCTCCACCTCGGACTGCCCGACCCCGACAGTCTCGACCAGGACGACGTCGAATCCGGCCGCGTCGAGCACCCGCAGCGCCTGCGGCGTCGACCACGCCAGGCCGCCCAGGTGACCGCGCGACGCCATCGACCGGATGAACACCCCGGCATCCGTCGCGTGGTCCTGCATCCGCACCCGGTCACCCAGCAGCGCGCCGCCCGAGAACGGCGAGGACGGGTCGACCGCGAGCACCCCGACCCGCTTCCCCACCGCCCGGTACGCCGACACCAGGGCAGAGGTCGAGGTGGACTTGCCGACGCCTGGCGAACCGGTGATGCCGACGATATGCGCGCGACCGGCGTGCGGCGCGAGTGCGGCCATCACGTCTCGTAGCAGCGGCGACTCGTCCTCGACCAAGGAGATCAGCCGGGCAACGGCCCGGGCCTCGCCGCCGCGGGCTCGCTCGACCAGCTCGGAGACCGGTGCGGTCCGGCGGGGCATCAGTTCGACGGCCGCGTCAGCTCGCTGGTACGCGGACGATCAGCGCGTCGCCTTGGCCACCGCCACCGCACAAGGCGGCCGCGCCGGTTCCGCCGCCGCGACGCTGCAGTTCGAGCGCCAGGTGCAGTACGAGCCGGGCGCCGGACATGCCGATCGGATGGCCGAGCGCGATCGCGCCGCCGTTCACGTTCACCTTGTCAGGGTCGATCTTCAGCTCGCGGGAGCTAGCGATGCCGACTGCGGCGAAGGCCTCGTTGATCTCGACCAGGTCCAGCGACCCCGGCTCGATGCCCTCTTTGGCGCAGACCTTGGCGATCGCATTGGCCGGCTGACTCTGCAGCGACGAGTCCGGGCCGGCGACCGAGCCGTGCGCGCCGATCTCGGCCAGCCAGCTCAAGCCCAGCTCCTCGGCCTTGGCCTTGCTCATCACGACCACAGCACAACCACCGTCGGAGATCTGCGAGGCTGAGCCGGCGGTGATGGTGCCATCCTTACCGAAGGCCGGGCGCAGCTTGGCGAGTGACTCCACCGAGGTGTCGGGGCGGACACCCTCGTCGGCATCGATCACCAGCGGGTCGCCCCGGCGCTGCGGCACCTCGACCGGGACCACCTCGTCGGCGAACACCCCGTTCTTCCAGCTCTCCGCGGCCAACTGGTGCGACCGCGCGCTGAACTGGTCCTGCTCCTCGCGGGTCAGCTTGAGCCCCGCGGCGTTGGCCTGGTCGGTCAGCGCCCCCATCGCCTGATCGGTGAACGCGTCCCACAGCCCGTCGTACGACATCGAGTCGACCAAGGTGGTGTCGCCGTACTTGTAGCCCTCGCGGGACTTCGGCAACAGGTGCGGCGCGTTCGTCATCGACTCCATCCCGCCCGCGACCACGACGTCGTACTCGCCGGCCCGGATCAGCTGGTCGGCGAGCGCGATCGCGTTCAGGCCGGACAGGCAGACCTTGTTGATGGTGATGGCCGGCACGGTCATCGGGATGCCGCCCTTGGTGGCCGCCTGGCGGGCGGTGATCTGGCCGGCGCCGGCCTGCAGCACCTGGCCCATGATCACGTACTCGACCTGGTCCGGCGCGACTCCCGCCTTCTCCAGGGCACCCTTGATCGCGAACCCACCGAGCTCGGCGCCGGTGAAGCCCTTCAGTCCGCCGAGCAGCCGGCCGATCGGCGTCCGCGCGCCGGCCACGATGACGGTTTGGTCCCGGGTGCTATGAGTTGCGTCAGACATGCCGCCACGATACCTGCGACGGCACTGGTACGCGCCTGTCGATCAAGTCACACGGCTGCGCGCCGTTGCGGTGCTGCGGAATCGCGGTGCTGCGGTGCGGCGGTGTTGCGGTGTTGCGCCAGACACACTTGGTGGCTTCGCGCTGCGCACTAGGCCACTCTGGCCGTATGCCAACGGAGCCGCTCAGCTCGGCCGACCCGCTCTTCGAGGCCATCGACCACGTCGGTATCGCGGTCGCCGACCTCGACGCCGCGGTGCGGTACTACGCGGCGACGTTCGGCATGACCGTCACGCACGAGGAGATCAACGAGGAGCAGGGCGTTCGCGAGGCGATGCTCGCGGTCGGCGACTCGGGTTCGTCGATCCAACTGCTGGCGCCGCTGTCGGACGACTCCCCGATCGCCAAGTTCATCGGCCGGCGGGGTGCGGGCATCCAGCAGCTCGCCTACCGGGTGCGCGACCTGGACGCGGTCTCGGCGACCTTGCGCGCTCGCGGAGCCGAACTCCTGTACGACCAGCCCAAGCGCGGTACGGCGAACTCCCGGGTCAACTTCATCCACCCGAGGTCGGCCGGCGGTGTCCTGGTGGAACTCGTCGAGCCCGCCCGCTGACGACCGGCTCCCCACGATTCTCACCGGCGGGCTCACGGCTACTCTGTTTGAGTGCTGATCGACAGCGCCACCGAATCTCCGCACGGTGGTCCCGCCGGTTTCGAGCACCGAGCCTTCGTCTACACCAATGATGAAGAGTTCGTCGACCGCGCGGCACCCTTCGTCCGCGCCGGTGTCACTGCCGGCGCGGTAGTGCTGGTCGCTGTCCCGCGGCCTCGGATCATCCTGCTGCGCGAGGACCTCGGCGCCTGCGCCGACCAGGTCACCTTCGTCGACATGGCCGAGGCCGGCCGCAACCCGGCCCGCATCATCGCGCTATGGCAGAGCCTGCTGGACGAAAATCCTCACTGCCCGGTCCGCGGCCTCGGCGAGCCCGTCTACCCCGGCCGAAGCTCCGCGGAGATCGAGGAGGTGAAGCTGCACGAAGCGCTACTCAATATCGCCTTCGAGCACTCCGGTCCGTTCCAGCTGCACTGCCCGTACGACGCCTCGATCCTCTCCCGCGACGTCAGCATCGCCGAGACCCACCCGGTGGTCCTGCCGTCCGAGCCAAGTCGACACCTGCCGGCCGGGCACGGGCCCGCCTGGGTGGAGGTGGCCGAGAAAACCTTCCGTACGCCGCTGTCCGTCGTACCGGAGGAGGCGGAACGGCGGACCTTCGGGCCGGCCGAACTGTCGGACCTGCGGGCCTGGGCCACCGCTTGGGCGCAGTCGTACGGGCTGCCCGCGGACCGCAACGACGACCTGGCTCTGGCGTTGCACGAGATCTGTACCAACACCATCCGGTACGGCGGCGGGCACGGGACCATCTCCCGCTGGCTGGGCGGCAGCAGCCTGATCTGCGACGTGGCCGATACCGGGCACATCAGCGACCTGCTGGTCGGCCGGGTTCTCGCCCCGGTCACCCGCGAAGGCGGTCGCGGCGTCTGGCTCGCCAACCAACTCTGCGACCTGGTCCAGATCCGGTCCGCCGGGGGGCATACCCAGGTTCGGCTGCACATGAAGCTGAAATAAGACCACTGGGCACAGTGGCCTGCTGGCGTGACGGTCGTCTCAACCCCGCTGGAACCTGCTGCGAAGTACGTCACAGAGCACCGCCAAGGCGCATACTCGTCGGTAGATTCCGCTTACACGGCCCACCCCGGACAAGGGCGTCCGACCGCAGCGCAGTCCCTGGAGGAATGACGTGAAGCAGATCCTCGACGCGATCCTCGCCGCTGACACCCCGGCCGAGGAGTTCGGCCGGCTCGACGTACCGGAGCACTATCGCGGCATCACCGTGCATGCCGACGACGTGACGATGTTCGAGGGGCTGGACACCAAGGAGAAGGACCCGCGCAAAAGCCTGCACGTGGACGACGTCCCGACGCCCGAACTCGGCCCCGGCGAGGCGCTGGTCGCGGTGATGGCGAGCGCGATCAACTACAACACCGTCTGGACGTCGATCTTCGAGCCGGTGTCGACCTTCAGCTTCCTGAAGCGGTACGGGAAACTCTCGCCGCTGACCGCCCGGCACGACCTGCCGTACCACGTGGTCGGCTCCGACCTGGCCGGCGTCGTCCTGCGGACCGGGCCAGGCGTGAACGCGTGGAAACCGGGCGACGAGGTGGTCGCGCACTGCCTGTCCGTCGAGCTGGAGAGCCCGGACGGCCACAACGACACGATGATGGACCCGGAGCAGCGGATCTGGGGGTTCGAGACCAATTTCGGCGGCCTGGCCGAGATCGCACTGGTGAAGTCGAACCAGCTGATGCCCAAGGCGCCCCACCTGACCTGGGAAGAAGCAGCCAGCCCGGGCCTGGTGAACTCCACGGCGTACCGGCAACTGGTGTCGTCCAACGGCGCCGACATGAAGCAGGGCGACGTCGTTCTGGTCTGGGGCGCGTCCGGCGGCCTCGGCTCCTATGCCACCCAGTTCGCGCTGAACGGCGGCGCCATCCCGGTCTGCGTGGTGTCGTCACCGGCGAAGGCCGAGCTTTGCCGGGCGATGGGCGCCTCGCTGATCATCGACCGTTCTGCCGGCACCGGCGAGGGCTACCGCTTCTGGCTCGACGAGCACACCCAGGACCCGTTGGAGTGGAAGCGCCTCGGCGCCAAGATCCGCGAGCTCACCGGCGGCGACGACCCGGACATCGTCTTCGAGCACCCCGGCCGGGAGACCTTCGGCGCCTCCACGTACGTCGCCCGCCGCGGCGGCACGATCGTCACCTGCGCGTCGACGTCGGGCTATCTGCACGAGTACGACAACCGCTACCTGTGGATGAACCTGAAGCGCATCATCGGCTCGCACTTCGCGAACTACCGGGAGGCGTGGGAGGCGAACCGGTTGATTGCCAAGGGCATGGTCCACCCGACGCTGAGCAAGATCTACCGGCTCGAGGACACCGGCCAGGCGGCGTACGACGTACACCGCAATCTGCATCAGGGCAAGGTCGGCGTGCTCACCCTCGCCCCCTCGGAAGGCCTCGGCGTCCGCGACCTCGAGCTCCGCGACCGCCATCTGACCGAGATCAACCGCTTCCGCGATCGCTGACCCGGAGCTGCCTGACTCACCAAGGGGTTCACAGCACTCATCAAGCGCGGGCGAGACCGAGGTCCGGGCCGCCTTGATGAGTGCGGCAGGTCCGACTGCAACCGGATCCTGAGGTGCATGGACGAGGTGCGCCCTGGCAACCTTTAGGGTGGGGTGTTTCCAACCGAGCTGCTTGAAGGGTTCCTGTAATGGCTGACGAGTCGAGCCTTCCGTTCTTCGATCGCACGGCGACCGCTGCCGGGGGCTTCCCGGTCGGTCGGCGAGGGTACGACAAGACCGCTGTGGACGACTATGTCCGCAGCCTGGAAGCCCAGCTGGCCGATGCGCGGGCCCGGGCCGACGAGCTGCAGGCGAACTCTGCGCCGATGCTGCGTCAGCTCGAGGAGGCCAAACGCCAGCTCGAGGCCAGTGCGAACCCCTCGTACGCCGGCCTGGGTGACCGCGCCGCGCAAATTCTCCGGCTGGCGCAGGACCAGGCGTCCGAGGCGCTCGAGGAGGCCAAGCGCGAGGCCGACGATCTGAAGACCGCCGCGGCCAAGGAGGTCACTGCTGCCAAGGCGACCGGTGAGCGCGAGGCGCAGGACATCCGTTCGGTGGCGCTGAACGAGTCCGACAGCCTGCGTCGTACCGCCGAGGGAGACGCGGCCGAGATCAGGCGCACCGCGGAGACCGAGGCCGGCGAGGTACTGGCCGCCGCCCGGCGGAAGGCCGAACAACTTCAGCTCACCGCCGAGTCGCAGGCCAGCACGCTGAAGAACGGCGCGCTGCACGAGGCGGAGAAGATCCGCACCGCGATCCAGCGTGAGTCCGCGGCACTGCGGGCCCGGCTGGCTGACGAGCGCGAGCAGCAGGCCAAAGAACTGGCCGACAAGCACTCCAAGATCGCCGCCGACACCGAGAACCTGACCGCCCAGATGCGCGAGGCCGCCGAGCAGTCCGAGCGCCGGGTGGCCGAGGCGTCCGCGCAGGCGGCCAAGATCCGCGCCCAGGCGGAGGAGTCCGCCGAGCGCACCCTGAACCGGGCCCGCCGCGAGGCCGAGCAACTGCTCACCACCGCGCGTACCCGGTCCGAGGCGGAGCTGGCCAACTCGGCCGACGAGGCCGAGCGGTCCCGCACCGTCATCGCCCGCGAGACCGAGCGGCTGGCCAAGCGCCGGGACGGGATCCTGTCCCAGATCTCCGGCCTGAACGACATCGCCACCAACATCGCTCGGCAGGCCGCCGAGCTCGACTCGGAAACCACGCAGGTGATAAGCACTCCCAAGGGCCAGATGTGACGCCAACCGGCGGCGACAACTCCACAGCGACGTCCCTAGAGATCGCCGAGGCAGAGACAGCGGCCCGGGAAGCACCGGCCGCTGCGGCCAAGGCGGCGGCTGCCGCCGGTAACGCTGAGAAATCCGCAACGGAGACCGACGAGTCAGCCAGCCGAGTCGACAAGGACCGGGAGCAGGTGGATGACATCGTCGGGGAGTTGCTGATCGAGGAGCGGCACCCGTCCGAGGGCATGGGCCAGCCCGGCCCGCCGCTGCACCGGGCGAACCCGTTCGTGTTCGGCTTCTTCGCCGCGCTGGGCGTGCTGGTCGCCTGGGGGCTGTGGAACGCGCTCGGCCAGGCCAAGTCGGTGCTGATCCTGCTGATCGTGTCAATGTTCATCGCGGTCGGGCTGAACCCGCTGGTCGAGTGGTTCATGCGCCGCGGGCTGAAGCGCGGCCTCGCCGTCGGCGTGGTGTTCCTGCTGGTCCTGCTGGCCTTCGCCGGGGTGGGCTTCGCGATCGTGCCGGTCGTCACCGACCAGATCAACAACTTGATCAAGAACGCGCCCGACTGGCTCGACCTGCTGACCAAGTCCCCGACTTTGAGGGATCTGGACAACAGGTACCACTACATCAAGAAGGCCACGGACTACATCCAGGACCCGGCCCTGGCCCAGCGGGCGTTCGGCGGCATCCTCGGCGTCGGCAAGGTGGTCGCGAACGCGCTGTTCTCGGCGTTCACCATCTTGATCCTGACGCTGTACTTCCTGGCCTCGCTGCCGGCCGTGAAACGCGCCGCCTACAGCCTGGTGCCGGCCAGCCGCCGGCCCCGGGTCGCGATCCTCGGCGACGAGGTGCTGGGGCGGGTCGGCGGCTACGTCAGCGGCCAGTTCACGGTGGCCATCACCGCCGGGTTCTGCTCCTTCGTCTTCCTGGAGATCGTGGGGCTGCGGGACTACGCCGTCGCGTTGGCGATCGTGGTGGTCTTCTGCGACTTCATCCCGATGGTCGGCGGCCTGATCGGCTGCGTGCTCATCACCCTGGTCGGTCTCACCGACGGCGTATGGACCGGCGTGGCCTGTCTCGCGTACGGCGTGATCTACCAGCAGGTGGAGAACTACGTGGTAGCGCCGCGGATCATGAAACGGGCGGTGGACATCCCCGGCGCTGTCACGGTGATCGCCGCGCTGCTGGGTGGCGCGCTGCTAGGTGTCGTGGGTGCGCTGCTCGCGATCCCGGCCGCCGCTGCGCTCCTGCTGATCATCCGCGAGGTCTGGATCCGCAAAGCCGACGCTTCCTGACCCAGAGCCGCCAGGAGTTCGGCCCTCGCCCCGCGCCCGTCGTGCTACCAACTGAACCTGGCTTGCGACCTATCGGAGCGACGCCTGCTCAGCAACGACTTTGCCGGGGCCCTGGGAGTGAGTTTCCTGTACTGCGGGCTGGCCCGCAAGCGCTGACCTGTGCCCGGTGAGGTCATGGGCCAGGTCGAGGATCGCCTGCCCGGTTCAGGCGAGGAAGGGGGTGACGGCGGCGAGGAAGTCGTCGAGGCGCTCGGCGTGGACCCAGTGGCCGGCTTCCGGGATCTCCGCGAACTTCGTCAGTGGGAAGTACCGGAGGACCGTGTCCTGGTGTTCCGGCCGCACGTAGTCGGACTTGCCGCCGTACACGAAGAGCGTCGGGCCGTCGTACGAGCCGGTCAGGTCGTCGGGCCAGCCGGAGATGGCGGGCAGGGCCGCCTCGATCACCGGCAGGTTCGGCCGCCAGCGCGCGCCGGAGTCGTCGAGGATCAGGTTCTGCAGCAGGAAGGCCCGGGTCCCGGCCTCCGGAACGGTCTCGACCAGCTGCTTCTCCACGTCCGCGCGGCGCTGGACCGACGTCAGATCAGCCGCGCGCATCGCCTGGGCGTACGCGACGAACGCCGGCGGATAGGCGACCGGAGCGGCGTCGACCACCACCAGTCGGTCCACCACCTCCGGATGCTGCATTGCGGTCAGCATCGCCGTCTTGCCGCCCATCGAATGCCCGACCAGGGCGACCGGCCCGAGTCCGAGGTCGGTGATGGTCTCGTATACGTCCCCGGCCATCTCCGGGTAGGTCATCGTCTCGGTGTGCGGCGAGGTCCCGTGGTTGCGCAGGTCGGCGGCGATCACCCGGTGCCCTGAGGCGAGGCGACGAGCAGCAGTCATCCAGTTGCGGCTGGACCCGAACAGACCATGCAGCACCACCACCGGCGACCCGTTCTCGCCGTACGACGTCGTCGCGAGCTTCATCGACCTCCTCTTTCAAGCACTCTTCAGGGGTTCACCGGTGGCGTTGCCAGCAGGCGGTGTGCCAGTGGCGACGCTCGTCCAGGGATTGTCCCCCACCCAGCGCCGAGAGCAAGCTCGGGTTCTCGGGCCAGACCACCACGTGCGGCGTGGCCGGCAGGATCTGCTGGTTGCAGCCGGGGCAGCGGTACGCCTTGCTGGACGCGGAACCGCTGATCCGGCGCACGATCCATTCACCGTCAGCGCGCGTCTCCCGGACCTGGTTCCCACCAGTCAGCGGCCGGTCACTGACCGGTCGCGTGTGCTTCGAGGGCTTTTTCTTCCGGGGCGACATAGCACCATCGAGCCTATCCGCCGCCTGGTCGGGGGCCGCTCACAGGCCGTCAACGAGATCGGCCCCCGGGACGACACCGACCGTGGTCGAAGTCGCCCGGGGCCGCCGGCTCCGGAGTACGCGGAGTTACCAACTATCCGGTGGGACGCTAGACCCTGGCCGGGACCGGTTCCTCACGGAGGCCGCGGCCGACTTCATGCATGTGCTCGAGCCCCTGGACGTATGACTCGATCACACCGGTGCTCAGGTACGGCATGCCGATCCGCTCGCAGTAGGACCGGACGATCGGCTGGGCATAGCGCAAGTTCGCTCGCGGCATGCTCGGGAACAGGTGGTGCTCGATCTGATAGTTCAGGCCGCCCATCATCCAGTCGACCACCAGTCCGCCGTGGACGTTGCGGGAGGTCAGCACCTGCTTCTCCAGGTGGCCCCAGCGGGTGTCGCAGTCCGGCATCTCCATGCCCTTGTGGTTCGGCGCGAACACGCTGCCGAGGTGCAGGCCGAAGAGCGCGTGATGCAGCGCGGCGAACGCGATCGCTTTGCCCGGCGACATGATCATCAGCAGCGCGCTGCTGTAGAGCACCAGGTGGGCGGCGATCAGGCCGAGCTCGATCGTGGCCTCACGGCGCGGCCGGCCGATCAGGTACTTGATGCTTGACACCCTGAGGCTGAGGCCTTCGAGGGTGAGTAGCGGGAAGAAGATCTGCGCCTGGTAGCGGGTCAACCAGCCGAACAGCCCGGCGCGACCCTCGGCCTGCTCCATCGTCCAAACCAGTACGCCGGCGCCGACGTCCGGGTCCTTGTCGGTGTGGTTCGGGTTGGCGTGGTGCCGGTTGTGCTTGTCGTTCCACCAGCCGTAGCTCATTCCGAGCAGCAGGTTGCCGTGGATCAGGCCGATCAGGTCGTGCACCTTGCGCGAACTGCCGATCTGCTGGTGGCCCGCGTCGTGGCCGAAGAACGAGGCCCGGGTGGTGAACAAGGCCAGCGGGATGGCGAGCAGCAGTTGAAGCCAGGAGTTGCCGAGCAGAATGATGCCGGCCCAGGTCGCGCCCATCAGCAGCACGTTCAAGCCGATGGCGATCACATACGAGGCCGTCCGCCGCTCCAGCAGACCTGCATCCTTGACCTCGCGAAGTAACGGGGCGAAGTCGCTGCCTTTAGTAGGGGCTGTCGAGCGTGGGTCAGCAAACGCGGAAGGCTGTGCCATCAAGTCCTCGTTTCCGGGAGGGCGGTGGAGGCCTAGGCGTACAGCCACGGCCAGCGTACGGCATTCAGCTTGACGACCCCAGGACACGAAAACATGAGTGCTGGCACCCGACTGGGCTGGGTGCAGGAGCCCGGCCCGAGGTGGACCTAGCACCACTGAGAGCGAGCTGACGCTCAGTCATGATGGTTCCGCCGGGCCAACAGGTCACTGGCCCAGGAACGGGAGAACAGCATGTCCATCACGCAGACCAGTCCAGCGCCGCCGCGGATCCCGCGGATCGCGCAGCCCTTCGTCGGGCTGGCACTCGCCGTTCTGGCGCAGCTCGGGATCGCCTTCTTCGTCCTCAACGTGGTGTCGGTCCCGCTGATCGCGGTCTGGGTGGGCATCCCGATGCTGCTCGTCGTCGTACCTTGTGTGCGGTGGTTCGCCAACCTGCACCGGACGCTGCTCGGCAGCCTCACCGGCGTACAGATCCAGCGTCCCTACCGCACGCCGCCGATGCCGGGCATGCTGATGCGCTTGCGCACGATCCTGACCGACCCGGCCACCTGGCGAGACATCGCCTGGCTGCTCGTCAATGCCGTGATCGGGTTCACGCTCACGCTGCTGTCGACCGTGCTGTTCCTGTCGTCGATCTTCTACCTGATCTACCCGTTCCTGGTCTGGGTGACTCCGGACGGGGTGTTCACCCAACCCTTCGGCGGCCTGTTCACCGTGAATGTCGCAACGAGCTTCTTCGTGATTCCGGTGGGGCTGCTCGCCTTCCTGCTCTGGCGTGCAGTCGGCGGCGGGTTGCTGAAGGCCGACGCCACCCTGGCCAAGTCGCTGCTCGGGCCGACCGAGAGCGCGCAACTGGCGATCCGGGTCCGCGAGTTGGCCGAGTCCCGCGCCGAGACCGTCGACACCCAGGCGGCCGAGCTGCGCCGGATCGAGCGGGATCTGCACGACGGTGCGCAGGCCCGGCTGGCCGCGCTGAGCATGAACCTCGGGATGGCCGAGGAGATGGTCAACCGCGACCCGGCCCAGGCTGCCGCACTGCTCACCGAGGCTCGCGAATCCGCCGGTCAGGCGTTGTCCGAACTGCGCGACCTGGTCCGCGGTATCCACCCGCCGGTGCTGGCCGACCGAGGGCTGGAGGGTGCGGTCAAGGCGCTGGCGCTGAGCTGCCCGTTCAAGGTGGACGTGATGATCGACCTGCCGGGTCGGCCGCCCGCGCCGGTCGAGTCGGCGGCGTACTTCGCGGTCGCCGAGGCGCTCGCCAACATCCTCAAGCATTCGGCGGCGGCGACGGCCTGGATCCAGATCACCCACGAGCAGGAGCGGCTGCACATCCTCGTCGGGGATGACGGCGTGGGCGGTGCCACGGTGCGACCCGGAGGCGGTCTGTACGGAATCGAACGGCGGCTGGCCGCCTTCGACGGTACGTTGACCGTGGCCAGCCCGACCGGCGGGCCGACCACCGTCATCATGGAGTTGCCTTGCGAGTCGTCAT
>JAWWOY010000900.1:0-3825 GCA_033851195.1 Kribbellaceae bacterium
ACGTCGTTGATCCGCATCAGCGGGATGTCCCGGCCGGTCCGGGTCAGGATCCCGTGCCGGGTGATGAGCCGTCGGTTGGTCACCGTGTACGTCGAGAACAGCCAGTTCAGGAACGGTTTCGCCGCGAAGACCAGCAGTACCAGCACTCCCACCACGCCGATCGCGATCCGGGCAGCCGGCTGCAGGGCGCCGGCCGGCACTATCGCCGCCAGAAATCCGCCGCCGCCGGCGACCACCAGGAGCAGGAACACAGGGAAGACCAATGCTTTCCAGTGGGTGCGGGTGCTGACGACGACGTACTCGTCCTCGCCCAACAACTTCGCCGAGATCGCCATGGCTCCAATACTCACAGTTCCGGGGTCCGCTGTCGCGGGGTCCCCCCGATGATTGAAGACTTCACAAATTGAATACAGTCCGCAAAGATCACCTGAGGATTCGACCAGGGGGGTTGGACGACGAAGGAGCCGGAAATGGGCATGCTGTCGGTACTCGATCGGGAACACACCGTTGCGCCACCGGGGTACAGCCGCTGGCTGATCCCACCGGCGGCACTGGCAGTGCACCTCTGCATCGGCCAGGCCTACGCGACCAGCGTCTACAAGACCTCGATGGTGAAGCACTTCGGCGCCAGCCAGACCGCGATCGGGGTGATCTTCAGCATCGCCATCGTGATGCTGGGGCTGTCGGCCGCGATCGGCGGCACCTGGGTGGAACGCAATGGACCGCGCAAGGCGATGTTCGTGTCCGCCTCGTTCTGGGCCACCGGATTCCTGGTCGGTGCGCTCGGCATCGCCACCACCCAACTGTGGATCGTCTACCTGGGCTACGGAGTCATCGGCGGCATCGGCCTCGGCATCGGCTACATCTCACCGGTTTCCACCCTGATCAAGTGGTTCCCGGACCGGCCGGGCCTGGCGACCGGCCTGGCCATCATGGGCTTCGGCGGTGGCGCTCTGGTCGCCAGCCCGCTGTCCCGTCAATTGCTCTCCCTGTACGACAAGGGCTACGACTCCGCCAACTCTGCATCAGTAGCAAGCGGTGGAGCACTGGTCGCCCTGTTCATCACGCTCGGTATCGGCTACTTCGCGGTGATGATGTTCGGCGTGTTCAACATCCGCGTGCCCGCCCCGGGCTGGAAGCCCGCCGGGTTCGATCCGGCCTCGGTCAAGAAGAAGCCGCTCGTCACGACCTCCGACGTGTCCGCCGCGAACGCGATCAAGACGCCGCAGTTCTGGCTGCTGTGGGTGGTGCTGCTCTGCAACGTGACTGCGGGTATCGGCATCCTGGAGCAGGCCAGTCCGATGATTCAGGACTTCTTCCGCGGCGACAGCGGCAAGTCCACCGTGGCGGTCGGTGCTGCCGCCGGCTTCGTCGGCCTACTGTCGATCTTCAACATGGGCGGCCGGTTCGCCTGGTCGTCGACATCGGACGTGCTCGGCCGCAAGCCGATCTACGCGATGTACCTGGGCATCGGGATCATCTTCTACTTCCTGCTGGCGACGGTCGGCCACAACAGCACCCTGATCTTCGTGCTGCTGGCCGCGGTGATCATCTCCTTCTACGGCGGCGGATTCGCCACCGCGCCGGCCTACCTGCGTGATTTGTTCGGGACCTATCAGGTAGGAGCCATCCACGGTCGCCTGCTGACCGCGTGGTCTGTGGCCGGGGTGGCGGGTCCGCTCATCGTCAACGGATTCCTCGACCATGAAGGAAAGCCCGGGACGCTGACCGCCGCCGCTTACCGCCCGGCGCTGTTCACCATGGTCGGCGTACTGGCGGTCGGCTTCGTCGCCAACCTGCTCATCCGGCCCGTCGCCGACCGGTTCCACGAGAAGTCCAGCATCACTAGCAGCACTGCCGAAGCCACCAGGAGCGCGAAATGAACCCCACTCAGAGCGAACCAGCCGACCAGTTGGTTCGGCTGATCATCTCCTGGCTGCTGGTCGCCGCACTGCTGGGCTACGGCATCATCGAGACCCTCATCACAGCCGTCAAGATCTTCACCGGCTGACCGGCTACAACCCGCGGAGGTGGGTCACGTCGGCGGCAGCCAGTGGCTGGGGGCCGCTCGAGGTCTGTACGACGAGGCGGCCGTCAGCGTCGAGGCCGGTTGCCTGGCCGGTGATGGTCGTCCCGTCGGGGAGTTCGACGCGGACTGCCCGACCGAAGGTGGCTGAGAGTTCGCGATAGTCGGGGAGGATCGTCTCCGGGTCGCCGGAAGCATCCGCCCAAGCCTGGTAGCGCATTGCCAGCTCCCGCAGTACGGCGGCCATTACCGTGGCGCGGTCGGTGGTCGTGGCTCCCTCCAGTGCCAAGGACGTTGCTGCGGGGTGTGGACGCTCATCCGCCCGCAGGGTGACGTTGAGTCCGATACCGACCACTGCAGCAGGCCCGGAGGGTGTGTCGACTCGTTCGAGGAGGATGCCGGACAGCTTGCGGTCCTCCACCAGTACGTCGTTGGGCCACTTCACCTGGGCCTCGATCCCGGCAACCCGTCGTACGGCGGTGGCGACAGCTAGTGGAGTCAGCAGGCCTAGCCAAGGCCACTGCAACGCTGGCACCGACACGGGACGCAGCAGCGCGGACATGAGCAGCGCAGAGCGAGCCGGAGTGGTCCAGGTACGCCCCAGCCGCCCTCGGCCGGACGACTGGTACTCGGCAGCCACCACTAGGCCCTCAGGCGCTCCGGCACGCGCCTGAGCCGCCACTACTGCGTTGGTTGACTCGGTCTCAGCCAGTACGTCGATCTGAGTCCACAGCAAGCCTGGACGGACTAGGCGGCCCTGCAGGAACTCCGCGTCCAGCGGCGGCCGGTCCAGATCGGAAAAGCCCGGCATCAGCCGGTGTTCTGGAGACCGGCGGCAACACCCGACACGGTGAGCAGCAGCAGCCGGCGGGTTCGCTCGATCTGGGCCTCGTCGAGCGTGTCGTCGGTCCGCAGGGTGCGCAGGGCCCGCAGCTGCAGATAGCTGAGCGCGTCGACGTACGGATTGCGCAGCTCGACCGCCCGGCCCAGCACCCGGCGCCCGCTGAGCAGCCGGTCGCCGCCGAGCACCTTCAGCACCCACTCGGTGGTCAGCTCGTGCTCGTCCAGCATCTGCTTGGTCAGGTCGGGCCGGTCTCCCAGCTCGAGGTAGCGGCCGAGGATGCGGCGGTCGGTCTTCGCCAGGGACATCTCGGCGTTCTCGAGCATCACCTGGAACAGCGGCCAGTTCTGGTTCGCATCCTGCAGTACTGCGACGTCCCCGACAGCCGAGAGCGCCGAGCCGAGGCCGTACCACCCCGGAGCGTTGACGCGAGCCTGCGACCAGGCGAACACCCACGGGATCGCCCGCAGGTCCTCCAGCGAGGAGACGGCGACACCACGGCGAGCCGGCCGGGAGCCCAGGGGCAGCTGCCCCAGCTCCTCCAGTGGGGTGACCCGGCCGAACCACTCCGCGAACCCCTCAGCGCGGACCAGCCGGTGGTACGTCGTCCGGGAGGCCTCATCCATGGTCTTCTCGACCACGGCGAAGCGCTCGGCCGCGTGGACGGCTCGCTCTTCGATGCCTGGAGTGGAGGCAAGCAGTGTGGCTGCGGTGACCTGCTCGATGTGGCGCTGGGCGATCGCTGCGTTGCCGTAGCGAGCAGGGATCGCCTCTCCCTGCTCAGTGAGCTTGAACCGGCCTGAGACCGATCCGGGCGCCTGAGCCAGTACTGCGCGGTTCGCGGGGCCTCCACCACGGCCCAGGGCTCCACCCCGGCCGTGGAACAGGGTCAGTCGGATGGCATTGCGCTGGGCCCAGGCGGTGATCCGCGCCTGTGCGTCGTACAGGGCCAGGGTTG
>JAWWOY010000783.1:0-2766 GCA_033851195.1 Kribbellaceae bacterium
CGGTCGGGCGGGGCCAGCTGCCGTCGGCGGCGAACTGTTCCCAGTAGCAGGGCAGGGTGACGGTGTTGCGGATCGCGACGGCATGGAGTTCGGTGAACACCTGCCGGAGCTGCGCGGCGGCGTACAGACCACCGGTCTCCCGGCCGTAGCAGACGACCGCGACCGGCTTGGCGTGCCATTCCTCGTAGTACCAGTCGATCGCGGTCTTCAGCGGGGCCGGGAAGCTGCTGTTGTACTCCGGTGTGACCACCGCGAAGGCATCTGCGGCGGCCAGCCGGGGCGCCAGCGCGGCGACCGGCGCCGGGATTGGTTGGTCGAAGTCGGTGAGGACCTCCGGCAGGTGCGCCCCGGCCAGGTCGATGAGGTCGACGTCCAGGTCGGCGCGTTTGCCGGCCAGGGCGGCGAACCACCGCGCCACCGTCGGCCCGAAGCGGCCGTTGCGGGTGCTCCCGATGATCACGGCGAGTCGCAGCGTCATCTCCGACCTCCTCTCCAGGCTGTTGCTGATGAGAAAGACTCTGCCGGACACCTTTTACGGTTTCTTTCCGGTCCGTTGCCCCCGCGAAGGTCCACGCCGAAAGGCGTACCGGAAGTTAGGCTGACCGCCATGCGTTTCGGCGTGCTCGGACCGGTGACGGCCTGGACGGACGGTGGCGAGCCCGTCACGGTTCCCGGGCTGAAGGTGCGAGCCCTGCTGGCCGATCTCCTGATCCACGAAGGCCGCCCGGTACCCGCGGACCGGCTGATCGACGATCTCTGGGGCGACGCACCGCCTGGTAACCCGGCGGGCACGCTCTCGGCCAAGGTCTCCCAGTTGCGCCGCGCCTTCGAGGACGCCGAAGCGGGCAGCCGCACATTGGTTGTGTCAGGACCGGCCGGTTACTCGATCCAGGTCGATGCCGACACTCACGACGCACTCCGATTCCGGGATTTGCTGGAGCAACAGCGGCTCACTGAGGCCTTGAACCTGTGGCGCGGTCCGGCGTACGCGGACTTCGCTGACGAGGCGTTCACCGAGACGGCCATCGCGCGGCTGAGCGAGCAGCGGCTCACCGCTCAGGAGGACTCCTTCGAGGCACGGCTAGCCGGTGGCGAGCACAACCAGTTGGTCGGCGAGCTCGGCGACCTGCTGGCGGAACATCCGCTGCGGGAGCGCCTCCGGGCCGCGCAGCTGAAGGCGCTGTACCGTGCTGGCCGGCAGAGCGAGGCGCTCGACAGCTACGAACAACTTCGGACCATGCTTGCCGAGGAGTTGGGGCTCGACCCTGGTCCCGAGCTGACGGCACTCCACCAGGCGATCCTGACGCAGGACCCGTCCCTCGACCCGCCGCGCAGCCCCGGGCCGCGGCGTCGTACCAACCTCCCTGCACAGCTCACGGAACTGATCGGCCGCGAGGAGGCGATCGAGGAGATCAAGAGCCGCCTGTACGACGACCGCCTGGTGACGCTCACTGGTCCCGGCGGAGTAGGCAAGACCCGGCTCGCCATCGCAGCCGCTGCAGGCCTCGTTGACGAGTTCGCTGATGGCGTGACCTTGGTCGAGCTGGCTGCGGTGGTACCTGATGCGCTAGACGTGACCAGCTCGCTGACGGATGCCGTACAGGCTGCATTGGATCTCCGCGAGGCCGCCGGGGCTGGTGGGGACCGGCTGGCAACGGCCCTGGGGGAGCGGGAGTTGCTACTGGTGCTGGACAACTGCGAGCACCTGGTCGAGCAAGCCGCAGAGCTCACGGACCAGCTACTCGCCGCTGCGCCCGGGGTGCGGGTGCTGGCGACCAGCCGTGAGCCCCTGGGCCTGGCCGGTGAAGTCGTCTGGAACGTCCCGACGCTAGAGGTGCCAGCTGCAACTGCAGAGCCGGCAACGCTGGCTGAGTCCAGCGCTGTGCAGCTTTTCGTTGCCAGGGCGGTTGCAGCCGACAGGAAGTTCAAGCTGAATGCAGATACGGGCCCGGCCGTGTCGGTGTTGTGCCGGCGTCTCGACGGGATCCCGCTAGCGCTGGAGCTGGCAGCGACCCGGGTACGCGCGCTCGGCGTACACGGACTGGTCGCGCGGCTCGACGACCGGTTCCGCCTGCTGGCGACCGGGCACCGTGGTGCCGCGCCGCGCCAGCAGACGTTGATGGCGATGATCGACTGGAGCTGGGAGCTGCTGACTGTTCCCGAGCAGACCGTGCTCCGCCGACTCGCCGTACACGCAGACGGCTGTACGGCGGATGCCGCCGAGTTGGTGTGTTCCGGGGACGACCTGCTGGCTGCGGACGTGCTCGACATACTGATGCGGTTGGTGGATCGTTCGCTGGTTGTGCCGGTGCATGGTGCCGACGGGCCGCGCTACCGCCTGCTGGAGTCAGTGGCGGCGTACTGCGTCGAGAGGTTGCACGAAGCCAGTGAGCTCGAACAGGTCCGGCTGCGGCACCACCGGCACTATGCAGTTCTCGCGGAGCGGGCTAGGCCCGAGCTGTACGGTCCGAACCAGAAGTTCTGGCTGAAGCGGCTCGATGACGAGACGGGCAACTTGCGGAGCGCACTAGACGGCGCTGTGGCCGACGGCGATGCCGAGCTGGCTCTGCAAGTCGTCGATGCGCTGGCCTGGTACTGGTTCCTGCGCGGCCGGCTGGGAGAGGCCCGGCGGTCTATCGAGGCAGCATTTGCCCTCAGCAACGAGGCGCTGCCTGAGCTGCGAGCGCGAGTCGCTGCCTGACGCGCCGGCTTCTCCTTCCTGCAGGGCGACAGCGGGGCGTCCGCGCAGCGCGATGCCGCCCTCAC
>JAWWOY010000010.1:0-7076 GCA_033851195.1 Kribbellaceae bacterium
CACTCACCCACCACACGGGGCGTGTCATCTGATCGTGGCCGACCACCTAGCAGGTTCTTCTCCCACAACTCGCCAACCGAATACTCGGACAACCATTGCCTCAATTTGTCTGGGTCCGGCCGCTGCATTCGGGTGCCGGAGGTCGTTCGCTCAACGATGGCGATCTCCTCGACGCCGAACTGCTCAAGTAGCGTGACTGATTGAGTCGCAGCAACCACTCGTCGATCCTTGGCAGCCCGGCGCAGAAGCGCGGCCAGTTGATAGATCGCAAAGGGATGTAGTCCGAGTTCCGGCTCATCCAGCACCATCGTGCCAGGCGCGCTGTCCTGGAGTAGCAGCACGGCGAGGCAAATGAATCGCAACGTACCATCGCTCAGATTGTCAGCCGAGAACACCGCGTCTAGTCCTCGTTCACGCCAACGCAGACGGATAGAGGACTGTTCAAGCTCCAATACAAAATCCTCAAAGTACGGCGCGACAGTACGCACCGTGCGAACGATGCGCTGATAACGCGACCGATCCTCGTCTCGCAGCCGAAGCAGGACTGCTGCGATGTTATGTGCGTCTGGCGCGAGCGTAATGTTGTCAGCAGGATCAATACGCCGTTTTGGGGGCGCATCTGCACTGGTGTCATCGAAGTGAAAGACGCGGCAGCCCGTGACGACATGCAGCACATAGGCGGCTTTGGCCTCATCTGCGGCATAGGCTCTCAGTCGGCTCTCCCGTGCTGTCCCGAGGTTGGTCTCTTTTGGCCGCTCTGGATGGTTGGACCGGTTCTGGAAGAGCGTCGTCTCTTGAACGACCGCGGTATCGTCTGCGGCCGCCTCAATGCGAACCCGGTAACCGTTGGAGATCTCTGCCTGCCATTGGCCCCAGACCTCGATCTCAACGGCCTCTGGTGTCAGCGCAGGATCGTTCGGCCGATGCAACACTGCCGCAAACCCTCCTCGCCGCAGCAACTGGTCATTGAGCTGCTGATCGACCACCCGCCCGAGCATCTCGAAGGCGTCCACCACGTTGCTCTTTCCGGCGCCATTGGGGCCGACGAGCAGGGTGACCGGACTCGAAAGGTCGAGTTCGGCATCTCTGAGCGAGGTAAGACCACTTACCTTGATCTGCCGTAGCGGCACCGCGATGGCCATGGCGTACACACCCTTCGTCACAGCCGAGCGTAACAATGCGCTGTCCCGGCAACCTGCCAATATGCGCGGCTTGGGGAATGAGTCGACCAGTAGTCAGCGGCCGGAGTAGTTCGGTGCCTCGACCGTCATCTGGATGTCATGTGGGTGCGACTCCAGCAGCCCGGCGGAGGTGATCCGCACGAAGGTGCCTTTCGCCTGCAGCTCGGGGATGGTGCGCGAACCGCAGTACCACATCGACTGCCGCAGGCCACCGATCAGCTGGTGCGCGACGGCCGCGAGCGGACCACGGTAGGGCACCTGGCCCTCGACACCCTCGGCGATCAGCTTCTCGTCGCTGCCGACGTCGCTCTGGAAGTAGCGATCCTTGGAGTACGACTTGCGCAGCCCGCCGGACTGCATCGCGCCCAGCGAACCCATCCCGCGGTACGCCTTGAACTGCTTGCCGTTGATGAAGACCAGGTCGCCAGGCGACTCCTCGCAACCCGCGAGCAACGAGCCGAGCATCACGGTGTCGGCGCCGGCCACCAGAGCCTTGGCGATGTCGCCGGAGTACTGCAGGCCGCCGTCGCCGATCACCGGTACGCCGGCCGGCCTGCAGGCCAGCGAGGCCTCGTAGATGGCCGTGACCTGCGGTACGCCGACGCCGGAGACGACGCGGGTCGTACAGATTGACCCCGGGCCAACGCCGACCTTGACACCGTCGGCACCCGCGTCGACCAGCGCCTGAGCACCGGAGCGGGTGGCGACGTTGCCGCCGACGATGTCGACGCCGCGAGTGGCCGGGTCGGCCTTGAGCTTGCGGATGATCTCCAACTGCGCCTGCGAGTGACCGTGCGCGGTGTCGACCACCAGCACGTCGACGCCGGCCTCGATCAGCGTCATCGCGCGCTTCCAGGCCTCACCGAAGAAGCCGATCGCCGCACCGACAACGAGCCGGCCGGAGCCGTCCTTGGTGGAGAGCGGGAACTGGTCGCGCTTGACGAAGTCCTTCAGCGTGATCAGACCGGTCAGCTTCCCGGCCTCGTCGACCAGCGGCAGCTTCTCGATCTTGTGCTGGCTGAGCAGCTTGATCGCGTCGTCGGCCGAGATGCCCTGCGGGCCGGTGACCAGCGGCTGGCGCGTCATCACCTCGTGGATCGGCCGGGACGGGTCGTGCTCGAACCGCATGTCCCGGTTCGTCACGATGCCGACCAGGACGCCGGCGCTGTCGACCACGGGCACACCGGAGATGCGGTACTGGCCGCAGAGCGCGTCGGCCTCGCCGATCGTCGCCTCCGGGCCGATGGTGATCGGCTGCGCGATCATGCCGGACTCGGACCGCTTGACCAGATCGACCTGCTGAGCCTGATCCTCGATCGAGTTGTTGCGGTGCAGCACGCCGAGACCACCCTGGCGCGCCATCGCGATCGCCATCCGGGCCTCGGTCACGGTGTCCATCGCGCTGGAGACCAGCGGGATATTGACCTCGATGTTGCGGCTCACCCGGGTCCTGGTGACGGCTTCGGACGGGATGACGTCGGATTCGACCGGCTGCAGCAGCACGTCGTCGAAGGTGAGACCGAGGGCGGCGAACTTGTCGGGAACTCCGGCTGGCGTGATTTCCATGAGGCTGGCAGGCACCTTTGCACGGCGAGAACGGGACACCATCCTATGCCGCAGGCACCTACCGCCCTCAATCGGTCCTGACTGGCTCCATCACGCCGTTGATCACGACCAGGATCTGCCGCAGGGTCTTCGGCGCCATCGACCCGTGCGCCCGGCTCAGTGCCGCGTGCCGCCCCTCGGCGTAACGGCCGCTGGAGTGCTTGCCGGTCGCGTACTTGGCGTTGGCGTAACCGAGCGCGGGCTTGCCATTCGAGTGCTTGGCGGACGACTTGTGCGCAGCCATTCCGGCACTCTCGGCGCGAGCCCGCTCCGTGCTGGACGGAGCGTCAGGCGACGGCTCAGCCGGTCTCCGGTCGACGCTCGGCTGGACCTGGACCCCGGTCGGTGTGGTGTCAGCAGGCGGTGTGGTGTCACCAGGCGGTGTGGTGTCACCGGCCGGTGTGGTGTCACCGGCCGGTGTGGTGTCAGCAGGCGGCGTGGTGTCACCGGCCGGCGTGGTGTCACCGGCCGGCGTGGTGTCACCGGCCGGCGTGGTGTCACCAGCCGGCGTGGTGTCACCGGCCGGCGTGGTGTCACCAGCCGGTGTGGTGTCACCAGCCGGTGTGGTGTCACTGGACTGCGTAGTGCCTGCGGCAGGTGAGGCTGGGTCACTGGCCGTGCTGCCGTCGGGGGCGCCGGTCTGGCTGCCCGTGCCCGGCTCGCTCTGCGGGGTCTGCTCGCTCGCCGGCACCTCCTGACCGGTGACAGGGTCCGCCGGCACAGGGAGCGGATCCGTCGTACCGATCGGAGTCGTGGTCGTGTCAGTGGGCGGCGGCGTCGGGGGATCGGTCGGCGGCAGCGTCGTCTCGGTGGGCGTCGGCGGCGACGTCGGCGTTGTATCGGTGGGCTGAGCGGTCGGCTCGACGTCGGCCGGCTGCACCGTTGTCGCCGTGGTCGGCTCGCCTGTCGGCTTCTCGAGCGCGGTGGGCTTCTTGACCGGCATCGGCCTGGCAGCCAGCGGCGGCCTCGGGTCACCCGTCAGGTCTTGCGGCGGGTCGAGCAGGTTGCCCTTCAGGGGGTTGTCTATGGCGGCCGACTCGTCCCGCTGGTCGCGGTAGTCCTTCGGGACCTTCACGATCCGGCTCTTGTCGACCGGGGACAGACCGTCGGACTTGTCCTTCGGGATGCTGGTCTGGGGACGCAGCCCCTCGACCACCTTCTCGATAACCTTCTCGTACGGCGAGAGCGGGTTGCCGGTGACGGCAGCCGCTACCCCGGACACCGACAGGGCGGCCACGGCGGCGACACCCAGCGCCAGTCCCCTGGCGGCAATCTTGCGGGCCAGCGGATCGGTGACCGGATTCACCGCGGCGCAGCGCGCCAGGAAGCTCTCCGGGTCGTCGATCGTCTCCACTGGGAGCTCGTCCTCGACTTCCACCGCGATCCGTAGGTCGGCGAGCAGTTTCAGGGCCGGGTCGTACTCGCCCGCCTCCCAGGCGGACTCCCCCCCGGCAGCGAGCAGATCGAGCAGCGCGTCGTCAGCCGCGATCGCATCCAGATCCAAACGGTCAGCCATGTCGCTCCTCCCCTGCCCGTCGTTCCAACTTGGCTTCATGCCCCACGTACCCCCTGAGCGTGTTCAGCGCCCGATGCTGCGCGACCCTCACCGCCCCCGGCGTCATCCCCAGTGCCCGGCCGGTCTCCTCGGCTGACATCCCCGCAACCACCCGGAGCCGCAGGATCTCCCGCAGTTTCTCCGGCAGTCGGTCCATCAAACCCATCACATGCCTGAGCTCGGAATACCTGACCGCGTGCTCCTCCGGCGTCGGCGACTCGTCCGCACCATCCGGTACATCCGGAGTGGACAGGTCCGCGACAGCGAACGCACGCTGCGCATCGGCGACCTTGCGGGCCGCGATGCCGTAGACGAAGGCCTCGAACGGCCTTCCCTCATCCCGATAACGCGACAGCGCCCCGAAGACCGCGACGCAGACCTCCTGCGCCACGTCATCCACCATGTCGGCGCCGCCGGGGTAGGTCCAGAGCCTCGACCGCACGTAGCGGTGGGCCACCGCGCGCACGCGGGTCAGAAGATCATTCAATGCCGTCCGGTCGCCTGCGGCTGCCAGCGCGGCCAGATCACGGAGTTCTACCCGATCTTGGGTGTGCGGCGTCATATGGACCTCGGTCACCTCGCCCCTCGTATCGGACCGTTCAGCCTCACAGATGGTACGGCGGCCGAACCCCGATTGACCAGTGGCAATCGGTGATCGGCCGCCGAAAATTATAACCAGTAGTAATTGACTACGGTCAGTGACCGTGCCCGTGGCCGTGACCCGCTGCTGCGGGCTCCTCTTCCTCGGGCTTGTCGACGACCAGCGTCTCGGTGGTGAGCAGCAGCGCCGCGATCGAGCCGGCGTTGGCGAGCGCGGACCGGGTCACCTTGACCGGGTCCAGCACACCCTGGGCCAGCAGGTCGCCGTACTCGCCGGTAGCGGCGTTGAATCCGCTGCCGACCTCGAGCTCGGCCACCTTCGCAACCACGACGTAGCCCTCGTAGCCACCGTTCTCCGCGATCCAGCGCAGCGGCTCGACGACGGCCTTGCGAACGATCCGGACACCGGCGAGCTCGTCACCCTCGAGGTCCAGGCCGTTCTCCAGCACCGCGGCGGCGTGCACGAGAGCCGAGCCGCCACCGGCGACGATGCCCTCCTCGATCGCCGCGCGAGTCGCCGAGACGGCGTCCTCGATGCGGTGCTTCTTCTCCTTCAGCTCGACCTCGGTGGCCGCGCCGACCTTGATCACGCAGACGCCACCGGCCAGCTTGGCCAGCCGCTCCTGCAGCTTCTCGCGGTCCCAGTCAGAGTCGGTCCGCTCGATCTCGGCCTTGATCTGGTTGACCCGGGCGTCGATGTCTTCGGCCTTACCGCCACCGTCGACCACCGTGGTGCTGTCCTTGGTGACCACGATGCGCCGAGCGGTACCGAGCACGTCCAGGTCCACCTGGTCCAGCTTGAGACCAACCTCGGGCGCGATCACCTGGGCGCCGGTCAGCACGGCCAGGTCCTCGAGCATCGCCTTGCGGCGGTCACCGAAGCCCGGCGCCTTGACGGCGACGGAGGTGAAATTGCCACGGATCTTGTTCACGACCAGGGTCGACAGGGCCTCGCCCTCGACGTCCTCGGCCACGATGAACAGCGTCTTGCCGGACTGCACGACCTTCTCCAGCAGCGGCAGCAGGTCCGCGACGGCGGAGATCTTGCCCTGGTGGATCAGGATGTACGGGTCCTCCAGCACCGCTTCGCCGGCCTCGGCGTCGGTGATGAAGTAGGGCGAGATGTAGCCCTTGTCGAACTGCATGCCCTCGGTGAATTCCAGCTCGGTGCCGAAGGTGTTCGACTCCTCGACGGTGATGACGCCGTCCTTGCCGACCTTGTCGAACGCGTCGGCGATCAGGTTGCCGATCTCGGCGTCCCGGGCCGAGATGGTGGCGACGTGGGCCATGTCGCCCTTGTCGTCCACCGGCCGGGCGGTCTCGATCAGCTTCGCCGAGACGGCCTCGACGGCCGCTTCGATGCCCTTCTTCAGCCCCATCGGGTTGACGCCGGCGGCGACGGCCCGCAGGCCCTCGTGCACCAGCGCCTGGGCCAGCACAGTCGCCGTCGTCGTACCGTCACCGGCGATGTCATTGGTCTTGGTGGCAACCTCCTTGGCCAGTTGCGCACCGAGGTTTTCGAACGGGTCGTCCAGCTCGACCTCACGCGCGACGGTGACACCGTCGTTGGTGATGGTCGGGGCGCCCCACTTCTTGTCCAGCACGACGTAGCGGCCCTTGGGCCCCAGCGTCACCTTCACCGTGTTCGCGAGCTTGTCGACGCCGCGCTCCAGGGCGCGCCGCGCGTTCTCGTCGAACTCGAGGATCTTCGGCATGGAAAACTCTGTCCCTCTCTGGGTTACTGGCGATCTTGGTGCTCGCGGTCCCTAACGGACTCCGCCCCGGCGCCGGCAACCCGGTCACCGGAGCGGTGTCAGTCAGGAACTGCGAGCGATCGTCACTTGCTGACGATGGCGAGGATGTCGCGGGCGCCCAGGATCAAGTAATCCTGACCGTCGTACTTGACCTCGGTGCCGCCGTACTTGGAGTAGATGACCTTGTCGCCGACGTTGACGTCCAGCGGGACGCGGTTGCCGTTGTCGTCGATGCGGCCGGGGCCGACGGCGATGACCTCGCCCTCCTGCGGCTTCTCCTTGGCGGTGTCCGGGATCACCAGGCCGGACTTCGTGGTCTGCTCGGCTTCGAGCGGCGCAACGAGGATACGGTCCTCGAGCGGCTTGATCGTGACCGACACT
>JAWWOY010000927.1:0-2680 GCA_033851195.1 Kribbellaceae bacterium
GGCCCGGGCGGCGCTTCCGGAGCGGGCTCCACTGGAGTGGCCAGGCCGGCGAACTCCTCGCCGAGGCCGTACCGCTCCCCCAGCAGTCGCCCGGCGCTATCGACGGTCGAGCCGACGGCGTTCACAATCACCAGCGCACCGACCGTCGTACCGTCGGGGAGCCGGACGCTGGCAGTGCCGAGGCCGCCCTTCAACTGGCCGGTCCGCGCACCCGCGCCGGCGCCGACGTTGCCCTCGGCAACTGGTCCGTCCGTGGCCGCCTCGATGGCCTCCCGGCCCCAGGCATGGGTCGGACGAGCCTGGAAGTCGCCGCCCCGACCCAGGTCGAACAGGACCGCCGCTGGAACGATTGGTACGACGTCACGCTCGCCGGCCCCGACCCGGATGCCCTGTCCTCGTTCCTCGAGCCAGGCCATCACACCGGTGGCCGCGTCGAGTCCGTACGCGCTGCCGCCGGTGAGCACGATCGCGTTCACGCCTGGGTTGGAGTTCACCGGGTCCAGCAGATCTGTCTCCCTGGTGCCAGGCGCACCTCCGCGCGCGTCGACGCCGGCGACCGCCGTACCCGGCAGGTACAGGACCGTCGTACCGGTGAGGTACGGCAGCTCCGTGCGTTGCACCTGCCCGACCAGAACACCCGGTACGTCGGTGATGGCGTTGTGCGGTCCGGTGGCCGGCGCAACTGTGCCCGGATCGAGCGTCGGATCAAGGGTGGAATCGGTGGGCGAACCGTTCGTCGGCATGGGTTCTGTCTAGCATCATCGCCCTGGGAGCATCGCCGGCGGCGTCCGAAATTTGGGTTGCAGGCCGGATTACGTTGATAGGTATGAACCCGGACTCACTTTGTGGATTGCTGGCCGAGCCGTCGCGACTGCGCACCTACGCGGCTGTCGTCCTCGACGCGACCACCCCGGAGGAGGTAGCGGCAACCAGCGGTCTGGAACTGCCAGTGATCTTCAAAGCTCTGCAGCGGCTCAACAAGGGCGGGCTGCTCACCGCGGACGAGAACGGCTTCCGGGCAGAGCCGGGTGTCTTCAAGGACGCGGTCCGCTCGGCGCGCCCGGACAGGGCTCCTCTCGATCCCGATCCGTCGCGTGATCTGGTCCTCAAGGCCTTCATCCGCGACGGACGGGTAACGGTGATGCCGACCGTGCCGTCGAAGCTGCGGGTCGTGCTCGAGTACCTGGTCCAATTGTTCGATCCTGGTCGTGAGTACCCGGAGAAGGAGGTCAACGAGATCCTGAACGCGTGGTACCCGGACCACGCGATGCTCCGCCGCAATCTGGTCGATGCCGGTCTGTTGACCCGGTCGAACAGCATCTACCAGCGGGTGGACGGGCCGACAGACTGACGGCTCACCGGCAAAGTAGGCTCGCCTGCTCGAGGGTGTGCAGGTCGGGCATCGACCGCAGCAGCGGAACCACTTTCCCCACTGCGTAGGCCCGATGCTCGTCCTCCAGTTCGGGATCGAGCACCGAGTTGGCCTGGCCGTTGAGGAAGTTGAGCCAGACGGCGAGCCCGGTGGCGAAACCCTCGGGGCCTTCGATCGATGCGGTACCGCCCGCCCTGCAGTAGGCCGATGTGATCCGCCGCAGATCGGTTTCGCTGGTCAGGTGGTTCATCAGCAGGTGCCCCAGTTCGCGCCACGGGGTCATCGGGCCGGCGTTGTCCCAGTCCACCAGCCAGCTGGACTCGCGGCCGCAAAGGACGTTGGTGTTCTTCAGATCCCGGTGGCACCAGACCGTCGCATCGACTGGAGCACTGTTGACGAGCTCTGACAGCTCCTCCAGATGGGGAACCAACGCACCCAGCGTAGGGGCCCAGTCGAGTCCGGCCTTCTCCGCAGCAGCAGCCAGCTCGGCCCAGTCGACATCCACTCGGTGGTAGAAGGCATCAGGACCAGCGGATTCGGCGGTGTCAGCCGGCGCCCAGCCGAGTGAGTGGATCGCGCCCATTTGCGCGGCCAGCCAGGCCGTGACTGCGACGTCCTTCCGGTCGGGAACGGTGCCATCGATCCAGTCGTAGACCCGCCAAGCTCGCGTGCCGTCCGAAACGACGTACTCGCCCGCGGTTGACGCGATCGGTTCCGGACTCGGTACGCCGGTGCGCACGCAGGCCGCCCTGAAGCCGACCTCGCGTAGGACATCCTGCTCGCCCGGTTCCTGCCAGTACGGCTGCTTCAACGCGTAGCTGGCTCCCTCGACCGAGAGCTTCCAGACCGCGCCCATAGCCCCGCGCGCGACCCGCTGGAGATCCATTGCCCGGCCAAGTCCGAAACGCCCGGCGAGAAAGGCTGCAGTGTCCGGATCCCCAGTCATAGCAGCCGAGTCTCGCACCGAATCGGAGCAACCGCCCCGGCATTGTTTCCGCCCCTGACTCAGGCGCCGGCGAGGCGGCGTACTGGGGTGTCTTGGCGGGGCTCCTCGTTCGGGGCGATCCGGACTGCGGTGTCCAGCACGGTGGCGCCTTCAGCTGCGACCAGCACCGAGCGGAGGTCGAGGCGGACGACCTCCTCCAGTTCCAAGGTCAGCCGGGAAGCGCGGTGCAGCAGACTCTCGATCGCGGCGATATCGACCGGATCCGAGCCGCGGTACCCGTACAGCAGTGGAGCGGCCCGCACCTCGCGCACCATCTCCGCCGCATCAAGCGTCGTTAGCGGCGGCATCCGGTACGACCGGTC
>JAWWOY010001083.1:0-3290 GCA_033851195.1 Kribbellaceae bacterium
GCGGAGTGCATGGCCAGCTGGGCCGCGCCGACGTCGACGGTGGGGATGCCTGTGCGTGCCGAGGTCATCGGCCCGATCGTCGACCCGCACGGCAGGTCGGCCCTGTGCTCGTGGCGTTGCAGCGGAACCCCGGCCTGCGCGCAGGCAAGCGCGAACGCCGCGGCGGTGCGGCCGTCTGTGGCGTAGCGAAGATTCGGTTGCACCTTGAGCACCGGACCCGCGTTGACCTCGATCAGGTGGCCGGGCTCGTGCCGCTCGGGATAGTTCGGGTGAGTGGCGTGCGCCATGTCGCCGGAGGCCACCATCGAACCGGGCAGCCGTCGCAGAAAGTCCTCCCGGCCGCCTCCCGCCGCCAGCGTGATCCGTTCCAGCACCGTGTGAAGCAGCTCGGACTGCGCACCGTGATCCGACTGCGAGCCGACCTCCTCGTGGTCGAACAGAACCAGCACCGGCAACTGCTCGCCCGGCTCGGCGGCCAGGAACGCCTCGAGCCCCGCGTAGCAGGTGGCCTGGTTGTCCAGCCGCGGCGCACTGACCAGCTCGTCGTCGACGCCTGCCAGCGTCGACGGCGTCAGGTCGTGGGTCATCAGGTCCGCGCCGAGGATATCGGCCACGTCGACGCCCGCCCGTTCGGCGACATAGGCCAGAAACGACCGCGGGCCACTGCCAACGCCAAAGACCGCGTTGACGTGCCGCTGCGGATCCAGCGACACGGACTTGCGGTCCTCAGCCAGGTGGATCGCCAGCTGCGGGACGCGCAGGATCGGCTGGTCGATGCGCACCAGCCGGTGGTCGATGGTGTCGCCTCCCCGACTAGAGCGGCGCACCGACAGCCGGCCACTGATGCCGAGGTCGCGGTCCAGCCAGGAGTTCAGCCAGGCACCGCCGTATGGCTGCAGGGCGACCACCTGCCAACCGGAGACGAACCGATCGGGGTGCTGTTTCACCCGCAGATTGGGGCTGTCGGTGTGGGCGCCGACGATCCGAAACGGCCCGGTACGGTCCGCCTCGTCGGATCGCCACGCGACGAGCGAGCCTGCCCGCACCGTGAAGAACCGGCCGTCGGCAGGCCACTCGTCGCGTTCGGAGAGCTCGGTGAACCCCGCGGCGCTCAACCGCTGGGCGACGGTCACGCAGACGTGAAACGGCGATGGTGACGCGTCGATGAACTCGCACAGCCCTTGCGCACTCGGGGACATGGTTCACCATCATTGCCGACTGCCTGTTCGCTAGGGTCGAATGGTGCCCGACCCACTGCCGCAACCGGTAACGGCGCCGTTGACACCCGCGGCCATCTTTTTGGTGGTCACCATCAATGAAGGGCAGGATGCGGCCGCCGCCGTCCACGACGCGCTGCCCGACATCTCCGGGTTGGTGCGGGCGGTCGGCTTCCGCGATTCGGACAAGCTGCTCTCGGTGGTCACGTCGATCGGCTCGGATGCCTGGGACCGGCTGTTCTCCGGTCCGCGGCCCGCCGAGTTGACCCCGTTCATCGAGCTGGACGGCGGACGGCACCAAGCACCCGCCACTCCCGGCGATCTGCTGTTCCACATCAAGGCGGTGTCGATGGACATGTGCTTCGAGTTGGCGGGCCGGATCGTCAAGGCGCTGCGCGCGGTCACCGTGGTCGACGAGACGCATGGCTTTCGATTCTTCGACAACCGCGACCTGCTCGGCTTCGTCGACGGCACCGAGAACCCGGAAGGCCCACTCGCGGTGTCCGCCACCGAGATCGGCGACGAGGACGTCGATTTCGCCGGTGGCTGCTACGTCCATGTGCAGAAGTACGTCCACGATATGGGCGCGTGGGAGGCGCTGTCGGTCACCGAGCAGGAACTCGTGATCGGGCGAACGAAACTCGAGGACATCGAGATGGACGACGATGCGAAGCCGGCCAACGCCCACATCGCGCTCAACGTGATCGAAGACGAGGACGGCAACGAGCTGAAGATCGTCCGCCACAACATGCCGTTCGGCGAGGTCGGCAAGGGCGAGTTCGGCACGTACTTCATCGGCTACTCGCGCACCGCCGCGGTCACCGAGCGGATGCTGACAAACATGTTCATCGGCGACCCGCCGGGCACCACCGATCACATCCTGGAATTCTCGACCGCCATCACCGGCGGCAAGTTCTTCACCCCGACCGTCGACTTCCTCAACGACCCACCGCCGCTTCCGGAACCAGAAGTCACTCCCGTGCTCGTCGGCAATGACGGCTCGCTCGGGATCGGCAGCCTGAAAGGAACCCCCCAATGAACAATCTGTATCGCGATCTGGCTCCGATCACCGAATCCGCATGGGCGGAGATTGAAATGGAGGCGACCCGGACGTTCAAGCGACACATCGCCGGGCGGCGCGTTGTCGACGTCAGCGAGCCGGGCGGGCCGGTCACCGCGGCGATCAGCACGGGTCATCTTCTCGACGTCGCCCCGCCGGGTGACGGTGTGGTGGCGCACCTGCGCGAGAGCAAGCCGCTGGTGCGGCTGCGGGTGCCCTTCACGTTGTCGCGTACCGACATCGACGACGTGGAGCGCGGCTCGCAGGACTCGGACTGGGATCCGGTCAAGGACGCCGCCAAGCAACTGGCCTTCGTCGAGGACCGTGCCCTCTTCGAGGGATACCAGGCGGCGTCCATCGACGGAATCCGGGCGTGCAGTTCCAACACTGCGCTCACCCTGCCCGACGATGCGCGCGGCATCCCCGATGTCATCGCCCAGGCGTTGTCCGAGTTGCGGCTGGCGGGCGTCGATGGCCCGTACTCTGTGCTGTTGTCGGCCGATGTGTACACGAAGGTCAGCGAGACCACGGAACACGGCTATCCGATCCGCGAACACCTGAGCAGGCTCGTGGACGGCGAGATCATTTGGGCGCCTGCGATCGATGGGGCGTTCGTGCTGTCCACCCGCGGGGGCGATTTCGATCTGCAGCTGGGCACCGACGTGTCGATCAGCTACCTGTCGCACGACGCCGACACCGTCGCGCTGTACATGCAGGAGACGCTGACGTTCCTCTGCTACACGGCCGAGGCGTCCGTCGCACTCACGCCCTAGCTACGAACCGCGAGCGTGCGTGTCTGCACACCGACACGCCGCAATTCGCGCGCATTATGCGCACGCTGGTGCGCGCCGACGATCGCGGCCGGCGCCATCACGCCCGACGGGACCGCGTTACGAGAGCTGGTCCGGTTCTACTGGAAGCACCCGGAATCCCGCGGCGAACTCACCGACGGCCGAGCCCCCAGGCGGCTTGCCGACGAGCGTTTCGACGCACCTTCGTAACCCGCGAGCGCG
>JAWWOY010000974.1:0-2548 GCA_033851195.1 Kribbellaceae bacterium
AGGCCGGTACGTCGAACGCGCCGACGACACCGCGCGGATCCTGGACGTGTCAGTGCACGAGTTGCTCGAGGACGCCACGGTGGATGCCGACACCGCAAGCCGTACCCTGCTGGCGGTGCTGGGCATCACTCCGCCGAAGGGCACCACCCTGGACGTCTGGACGCTGACCGAACTGGTGGCGATGTCCCCGGATCGGTCCGGCTCGATCGTGTCGTCGATCTCGAGCGCCCGGGAGAACACCCGGGTTGCCCGGGAGGTGGTGTCGAGCGAGTTGTGGCAGTGCATCAACTCCATGTGGAACGCCGTACCGGAGCGGCAGCGGGCCGCGCGGCGCGTCGGGCCGCACGGGTTCTTCAGTTTCGTGGAGGAGCGGGCCGCGATGTTCGCCGGGCTGGCCGACTCCACCATGAGCCGGGACGACGGCTGGCGCTTCCTGGTGCTCGGCCGGTCGGTGGAACGGGTGGACATGATCGTGCGGCTGCTGATGTCGCGGGTGGGGGACAAGCCGACCTCGCCCGGCTGGGTCACCGTGCTCCGTTCGGCCGGTGCGCATGACACCTACCTGCGGACATATCGGGGTGCGCTGGACGCGTCCCGGGTGGTTCAGTTCCTGCTGCTCGACCGGTTGTTCCCGCGGTCTGTGTTCCACGCGCTGAGCAAAGCCGAGGCCTGCCTGGATGAGCTGGACCACGGCCCAACTACTCGCGTCGGAGCCCGGGCCGAGGCAAGCAGGCTGCTCGGCAAGGCCCGGAGCGATCTGGAGTTCCTGCGACCGGCCGAACTGCTCGACGATCTGACTGGCCGCCTGCAGGCGCTACAAGTCACCGTACGGGAGGTGGGCGAGGCTGTTTCGCAGCAGTACTTCCACGCCGTGCCTTGGGTCGAGTGGAACAACGCGGAGGTCAACCTGTGAACTGGCGCCTCCGGGTGGTGCATACCACCGGCTACCGCTATGCGACGCCTGTCACCCAGTCCTACAACGAGGCCCGACTGACGCCGTGCAGCGACCACCGGCAGAACTTGATGGTCAGCCGGCTCGAGACTGTGCCGACGGCTCGGTCCTATCGCTACGCCGACTACTGGGGCACTGAGGTCACCGCGTTTGACCTGCACACGCCACACACCGAACTCAAGGTAGTGGCTGCCTCCGTGGTGGAGACAGCCGAGCAGCCGGGGCCGGTGGAGGGTGCGAACTGGTCGGACGTCCGCTCCCCGGAGAGCCTCGACCGGTACGCCGAGTATCTGGAGTGGACCGCCTACGTCCCGAAGCATCGTGAGTTGGCCGCGATCGCTCGGTCGCTCCGCAAGTCCCGTACGCCGGCCGAGACGGTATTGGCCATCTCTGAGTGGGTGCACGACACACTGACCTATCAGCGAGGCACCACTGGCGTGCACTCGTCGGCAGTAGACGCTTGGCAGGCCGGCGAGGGTGTCTGCCAGGACTACGCGCACCTCACGCTGGCGATGCTCCGGATGGTCGGCATACCGGCCCGGTATGTCTCCGGTTACCTTCACACCAAGCCGGACGCCGCAGTCGGCGAGGCGGTGGTCGGGGAGAGCCACGCCTGGATAGAGGCCTGGACTGGTGACTGGTGGGGCTTCGACCCGACCAACGACATCCCGATCGGCCACCGACACGTCTGGGTGGCCACCGGGCGGGACTACGGGGACGTGTCTCCGCTGAAGGGCATCTACTCCGGCGGCGCCGCGACAGCGATCGAGGTGACCGTCGACATGACCCGCCTCGCCTGAGAGGCAGGGATGACTTGCGCCGCGTCTCGCGCCGGGGTGGAGTGGGACCATGCGGGCGATGACGGTAGTGCCGGGCAAGGCGGATTCTGCGGCCCTTGGCGAGGTCGGCGAGCCACCAGAGGCGGACGGGTCAATTCTGGTCGAGGGTCTGCTGGTCGGGATCTGCGGCACCGACGTGGAGCTCTCCGCCGGCCTCTTCGGGACCGGCCGTCCTGGTGCTGACCAGCTCGTCATCGGCCACGAGTCCCTCGGCCGCGTCGTCGAAGCCCCAGCCGGCTCCGGATTCGCGACGGGTGACCTGATCGCCGGAATCGTCAGGCGGCCCGATCCGGAACCGTGCCCGGCCTGTGCTCGTGGCGAGTGGGACTTCTGCCGCAACGGCCGCTACACCGAGCGCGGCATCAAGGACGCCGACGGGTACGGCGCGGAGCGCTGGCGGGTCGACCCGTACTTCGGCGTGCCAGTGCCCGACTCGCTCGGCCATCTCGGCGTACTGATCGAACCGGCCAGTGTGCTGACCAAGGCGTGGGACCAGGTGGATCAGGTGGCAACCAGGGCCTGGTCGGCGCCGGAGCACGTGCTGGTCACCGGGGCGGGACCGATCGGTCTGCTCGCGGCTCTGATCGCCACCCAGCGCGGGTACACCGTGCACGTGCTGGACAGAGCAGCCGACGGCCCGAAGGCGCGGATGGTGAAAGACCTCGGCGGCGAGTACCTGATGGACCTGGCCCACTTGCAAGTAGTGCCGGACGTGGTGATCGAGGCGACCGGAGCCGGACGCGTCGTGGTCGATTGC
>JAWWOY010000162.1:0-2540 GCA_033851195.1 Kribbellaceae bacterium
TGTCCCTCGGCGGAGACTTCGACGCGATCGCGCGGCAGGTCGGCCTGCGTCCCGCGGACAAGCTGACCGATGACGACGAGATGCCGGAGCTGGACGACGAGTCGGACACCGGTCCGCTGCCCTGGCGCGGGCTCGACGTCGGCTCGCCGTTCGAGTACGAGAAACAAGCCATCCTGTACGTCGCGAAGCACCTGCCGCCGCCGCATCGGGACGGGCTGGGCAAGAAGCAGTTCGACGAGATCATCGAGCTGATCACCGCAGCCGGTGGCCGGACGCTCGGGTTGTTCTCCTCCCGGCGGGCGGCGGAGGCCGCGACTGCCGCCGTGCGCGAGGCGACTGACCTGACGGTGCTGTGCCAGGGCGATGCCCAGCTGGGGGAGTTGTCGCGCGAGTTCGTGGAAGACCCCGAGACCTCGTTGTTCGGGACGCTCTCGCTCTGGCAGGGCATCGACGTACCGGGGTCGACCTGCAACCTCGTGATCATCGACCGGGTGCCGTTCCCGCGGCCGGACGAGCCGTTGATGGCGGCACGGCAGCGTGCAGTCGATGAAGCCGGTGGCAACGGTTTCATGGCGGTCGCGGCCACGCATGCGGCGCTGCTGCTCGCGCAGGGCACCGGCCGGCTGATCCGGCGGACCACTGACCGCGGCGTGGTGGCGATCCTGGACCCGCGGCTGGTGACCGCGCGGTACGGCAGCTATCTGCGGGCTTCGCTGCCGCCGATGTGGGCGACGGCCGATCGGGACAAGGTGCTCGGCGCCCTGAAGAGGTTGCAGGACTCATGAGCCCGGGGTCCGGGCCGCCGGTGCTGCCGATGATGGCTGCACCTGGTCCGCTGCCGTCCGGACCCGATTGGTCGTACGAGATGAAGTGGGACGGCATCCGCGTCATCGTCGAGGTGACCGAGGACGGCTGCCGTTTGTGGTCCCGGAACAGCAGAGACGTGTCCGGGGGATATCCCGAGCTGCTCGGCCTGACGTCGGCGTCGGGCCTGCAACTGCCCGCCGTACTGGATGGTGAGATCGTCACGCTGGACGAGAAGGGCGCGCCGTCGTTCGGGCTGCTGCAGCGGCGGATGCACGTCCGCGACCCACGCCATCTGGTCCAGCTGATCAACCAGGTGCCGGTCTCGGTGCGGGTCTTTGACGTGCTCCAGTACGACGGACGCTCGTTGCTAGATGCAACGTACGACGACCGCCGGGCGTTGCTGGAGTCGCTGCAGATCGACGACCCGTTCTGGGAGGTCCCCCCGGCCTATGCCGACGGCGAGCAGGCACTCGACTTTTCGGCCTCGAATGGGCTCGAGGGTGTGGTCGCGAAGCGTCGGAAGTCCCGCTACCTGCCCGGCAAGCGCAGTTCGGACTGGGTGAAGGTCAAGCCGGTGCTCACCCGCGACGTAATCCTCTGCGGCTGGCATCCGGGGGAGGGGAACCGGTCCGGACGGATCGGCTCGCTCTACTGCGGTGCCTACCTGGAGCCGGGTGGCGAACTGGTCCTGATCGGCAAGGTCGGGTCGGGGCTGGATTTCGCGATGCTGGAGATGTTGAGCACTGAACTGGCGGCCCTGGAGGTAAAGGGTCCGCCGTTCGACGTGTCGAGTGTGCCGCCCGCGGATCGGCGGGCGGCGCACTGGCTGGATCCGCTGCTGGTCGCGGAAGTGACCCACTCGGGGTGGGCCGCCGACGGGCGCCTGAGGCACCCGGTCTGGCGCGGCTTGCGACTCGACATCGCTCCGGAGTCTGTCATTCGCTGACACAGCGAGCGGCTATTTGCGGTCCTTGGACGCAACAGCCGAGACCCCGGCGGCCAGGACGAGAACGCTCAGGCCGATCAGGAACTTCTTCTTCTTACTCATGTGGTTTGTGCTCCTAAGCACTAGCCTGATCCCCCGTTAGGACCAGTACAGCGGAACGCTGGGAATCGAACCCAGATGCGGAGACCCCCGCCGCGGGCTGCCTGCAGCCCGTCCCACCCAGCAGTGGCGCAGGGCAACAACTCAACGACCGCTCACGTGCTGCTACCCCCGTCATGCCCCCCGTGGCGGTGTCAGAATCGACAGTTTCGTCACGGAACGTTGCCTACTGTACGCGCAAAGTAAGAATTGACAAGGGGGGCGAGGCCGCTCAAAACCGGTGCATTGTCATGACGACTTCGGCGGCAGACGTTGCTGGCTGCGGATCCAGTACGACGGACGCTCGTTGCTGGAGGCAACGTACGACGATCGCCGGGTGCTGGTGCTGGTGCTGAACTCGCTGGAGCTCGATCTGGGTGGTGCCACCGGCCTATTCCGACGGGTGCTGCGGCGCTTGAACTGGCGGCTCCGGAGTCAGCCATTCGCTGGCATGGCGCAGTAGTCCACCATGCCAGCGTTGACCTGGTTCTGTTAGACGATGATCCGCAGGGAGACGCCATCAGTGTTCGGCGCAGCCTGCACCACACTTGCACTGTCAGACTTGGACTGCGCCGCATTGGCGGGGACACTGGCGACAGCTGAGATCCCGCAGGCCAGGAAAAGAACGCCCACGCCGCTCAGGAACTTC
>JAWWOY010000798.1:0-5927 GCA_033851195.1 Kribbellaceae bacterium
GATCTACCCTGCGCTCCGCGGCAGAACCGCCGGCCGGGTCACCATCCAGCCCGGCGGCCGTCTCACTTGAGGACGGCCGTCTCACTTGAGGAGAGGACAGACAATTTCCTCGCCGGCCTGCACGAGGACCAGCTCTCCGTCGCCCTCCCCGATGCGCAGTTCGGTATCGGTCGTCCGCGCTGCGAAACCCTCCGCCGAAGTCGCGACGAACCGCATCGGCCGCTGTCCGGCGAATGTCACCACCAGCCCACGACCGTCAGCTGCCACTTCGAAGGTCAGCTCGCCTCGCAGCCGATACGTCCCCGCCAGGTCGTCCACCACGTCGACATCGGGCATGTCCCGCTCAGCAAGCTCCATCGGATAGTCCCGCCACCCGTACGCCGACGCGATCGAGGCCAACGTCTTCTGCACGAGCCACGCCCCGTTGTCACTGTTCGTCATCACCGCGGCGCCTTGCCCGGTATCCCGGTACGCGAGCAGGTGACAACGGAAGCCCTCGTTGCCTCCGCTGTGCCCGAACTTGCTCCCCTCCCCTGTACCGCCGACGAAGAGTCCGAGACCCAGCGCGTCCAGTCCGCCGACCCGATCAGCCGCAGGTACTTGCCGCGACAACAGTTCTCGCCCCACGTCGGGAGACAGCAGCGCACCCTCGGCAGCGCCGTACGAGCTCTGGACGGCGAGGGCGAAGGTCGCGAGGTCCCCGGGGGTGGTCCATAGGCCCGCGGCGGCCAGTTCGGGATACGTGTGCCAGCGGCCCTCGAGTGGCCGGCCGCTCTCGTCGTGTGCGGTAGCAGCCCTGCTGTGGAGTTCTTCGGGTAGTGGCTGTGCGTAGTCGCTGTTGGTCATCCCGAGCGGGTCTAGGACCAACTCGCGCATCAACTGCCGGAACGGCGTACGGGTGACGTCTTCCAGGAGTTGCTGTATGACGACGGTTCCGCCGCCGGAGTATCTGGACTGGGTGCCCGGAACGAGGTCCACGCGGACTCCCAACGTGTTGGCCGGAGGCAGACCGTCGAGCACCTGCAGCGCCGTCGGCACCTCGGCGTCGTACCGGTACCCCGGGAAACCCCAGGTAGTCAGGCCGGCGCTGTGACTGGCCAACTGTCTCAAGGTCACCACCGGTTGCCAGTCGCCGGTGGGCGGCACTTGCCAGGAGGTGAGATGGCGATTGACGTCCTCGTCGAGATCGAGGAGTCCGCGATCCACCAGACGCAGCATGGCGAACACGGTGATCGGCTTACTGATCGAGCAGGCCTGGAAGAGCGTCTGCGTCGTCACCGGATCGGCGCGGCCGGCCTCGAGGCGGCCGGCACCCGCCTGATGGATGATCTCGCCGCCCTCGACCAGTGCCCAACTGGCGCCGGGCACGTCGAACCGGTCGAGATCCGCCTCGATCCCCCGCTGGATTTCCTTGATCGCACCCTTCACAGGCATTTGTCCCACCCCCGTCTTCCTCACTCGGATGGTAGGACGTGCCGAGGCGGCGATGGCGGGCGCGGTGACGCCCGCCATCGCGAGTGGCTATTTAGAGGGCTGCGGCGCCGCGCAGTTCACCTTCGGATTAGCCCCGATGTAGTTCAGCGGTCCGGCGACGATGGTGACCAGAGTCGTGCCTACCTTGGCGCAGGTGGCATCCGGGCCGGTGGAGAAGTAGTGCCGCTGAGTTGCCGCGGCAAGGCCGATCAGTAGCCAGACGAGAACGATGATCATGATGACGCGGGAATTGGTCGTGGATGCTCTACCAGTGCGCATTTCCACCTCCTGATGAGCGCGCACCCCCGTGGATCCAGCTCCCAGTGCCCGTCCGCGACGCGGCGGAAACCCACAGCGATCAGCAAGCCGGAGCCGGCTGTCGAATCGCTGCCCGGCCGTTCGTCAAGGGGATAGAACGCCCACCGTGGGCGGGGTTCGCGGTGACTTGTCGGCACCGCGGTAGTGAAGGGGAATGCCATGAGTAAGTACCTGTACCTGTACCGGGGTCCGGCGACGCGGATGGAGGACTTCACACCCGAGCAGGGCGAGGCGCAGACGAAGGCCTGGAACACCTGGATCGAGGGGGCCAAATCCGCACTCGTCGACGTGGGTAACCCGCTCGCACCGCGTGCCTCCGTCCGCGACGACGGCACGGACGCGGAACCGAGCGACCAGAACGGTTACAGCATCGTCGAGGCCGACAGCCTTGAGCAGGTCCGGGAGCTGCTAAGGGACCACCCGTTCCTGACCGAAGGCAAAGGCCGGTTCGCGGTCGAGATCTTCGAGATCGTGCCGATGTAGCTCAAACCTCGGTGAAGCCGTAGTGGGGCTTGATCTCGGTGTTGACGTAGTTCCCGATACTGGGCGCCGCCAGCAACCCGGCGTACGTCGGCTGGGGTACGTCGAAGTACTGGTACACGCTGCCGTTGACGTATTCCAGCTCGAGCGCCCGGGTGCTGCCGTCGTACCCGACCGCCTTGATACTCGACGAGTTGACCGGCCGGCGTCTCATCTGCGGCCTCCTTTCGATGCCGTACGACGGTACGCCGGCTCGGCCCGGTCGGTGAGCTAATTGCGGCATGGCGGATGACTTCGATGCAGGCGCGCGACGCACCGGTGTGAAGGCCGGCGGCGGCTTGACGGCGCCCCGCTGGGCGTGCCACAGTTCTAGAACTGTTATAGAACTGTGGAGGTACGCATGAGGGAACTTCTCGTGACCGTCGGCCGTCCGGAGGTGAGCAGGTCGGTCATGCGCGAGCCGGCCGGCCTCGGGCGCTTCGGCGAGTACGGCGGCCGGTTCGTCCCGGAGTCGCTGATCCCGGCGTGCGAGGCGGTCGAGGCGGTGTTCCGCGAGGCGTGGGCCGATCCCCGGTTCCGCGGGCAGCTCGACCGGCTCCTGACCGTCTACGCCGGCCGGCCGACCCCGATGACGCCGGCATGGAACCTGTCCGCCGAACTCGGGATCACGCTGCTGCTCAAGCGCGAGGATCTGGCGCACACCGGCTCCCACAAGATCAACAATGTACTAGGGCAGGCCCTGCTCGCGCGTCGGATGGGCAAGACCCGGCTGATCGCCGAGACCGGCGCCGGCCAGCACGGCGTCGCCACCGCGACCGCCGCCGCCCTGCTCGGCATGGAGTGCACCGTCTACATGGGCGCGAAGGACACCGAGCGCCAGGAACTCAACGTGTTCCGGATGAAGATGCTCGGCGCCGAGGTCGTCGCGGTGCACAGCGGCAGCCGCACGCTCAAGGACGCCTGCAACGAGGCTATGCGCCAGTGGGTGGCCCGGGTCGACGACACGTACTACTGCGTGGGGTCGGTGATGGGCCCGCACCCGTACCCGTGGATGGTGCGGGAATTCCAGCGCGTCATCGGCGACGAGGCGCGGACGCAGGCGGCGACCGAGCTGACCGCCGGCGTACCCGATTACGTGGTGGCCTGCGTCGGCGGCGGCTCCAACGCGGCCGGCACGTTCGCCGGCTTCGCCGACACCGGTGCCCGGCTGATCGGCGTCGAGGCGGCCGGCGGGGCCGCGATGACCGACGGGGCGCCGGGGATCGTGCACGGCTACCGCTCGAAGGTGCTGCAGGACGCAAACGGCCAGATCGCCGAGGCGCACTCGATCTCGGCCGGCCTCGACTACCCGGGCATCGGCCCGGAACACGCCCACCTGGGCGACATCGGGCGCGCCCGCTACGTCACCGTCACCGACGACGAGGTGCTCGACGCCGTCCGACGGCTGGCCCGGGCCGAGGGCATCCTCTGCGCGCTCGAATCGGCGCACGCGGTGGCGTGGGTGATGCGCGCGGCCGGGAGCGACGAGCTGCCGCCCGGCGCGACCGTCGTGCTGACGCTGTCCGGCCGGGGCGACAAGGACATGGCGACCCTGATGGAGCGTGCGCAGTGAGCCGCCTGGAAACGACCCTCCGGGCCGCCCGGGACGCCGGGGGCAAGCTGCTCGTCCCGTATGTCACCGGCGGCATCACGGCCGACTGGACCGACCATCTGCTGGCGTACCAGGAGGCGGGGGCGGACGCGATCGAGGTCGGGCTGCCGTTCTCCGACCCGATGCTCGACGGCGTGACCATCCAGCAGGCGTCCGACCGGGCGCTCGAGCAGCGCGTGACGCCGGACCGGATCCTTTCCGACCTGGCCGCCGTCCGGGACCGCATACGCGTGCCGCTCGTCGCGATGACGTACGCCAACCTGGTCGTACGCCTGGGTTACACCGAGTTCTGCCGGCGGCTCGCCGATGCCGGGGTGTCCGGGCTGATCGTGCCGGACGTGCCGCTGGACGAACTCGGCGGCCTGGACGGCGCGGCCGCGGCGGCCGGCGTCGACCTGATCCTGCTGGTGGCGCCGTCGACGGCGCCGGAGCGGCTGGACGACATCTGCGCCCGCAGCCGCGGCTTCATCTACGCGGTCAGCGTGATGGGCACCACCGGCGAGCGCGCCGACCTGGCCGCGACCGCGACCGCGCTGGCCGCGTCGGTCACCGCGCGTACCGACCGGCCGGTGCTGATCGGCTTCGGCGTCTCGACCGCGGCGCACGCGGTCGCGGCGGCGGCGACGGCGGACGGGGTGGTGGTCGCCTCGGCGCTGATGCGTAGGGTGCTGGACGGAGCCACTCCGGAGGAGGTCGCCGTCGACCTCGCCGCGATCCGGGCCGGGCTCGACACCGTGGCGACCTGGACATCGACCGGTTCCACGGCCGGGCGAGTGGAGCAGCATGGATATGCGGGAGCGGCGCGCGCCTAAGTACATGGCGATCGCCGCCGATCTGGGGCAGCGGATCCGGGCCGGCGAGTACGCCGCCGGGTCCGCCCTGCCGTCGCAGCGCGACCTGAGCACGTCGTACGGCGTCACGCTGGCCACGCTGCGGCAGGCGTTGCGGGTGCTTGAGGACGAGGGGCTGCTCAGCCAGCAGCCGGGGCGGGGCACGTTCGTGGCCGAGCCGCGGGCGGCGTACCGGCTGGACTCGCTGCGCAGCCTGACCGACGATCTGGTGGCGCAGGGGCAGACGGTCAGCACCGAGATCATCGACCAGAGCCTCGGCGACGCCCCGGACTGGGTGGTCGAACGGATCGGGGCGGGGGTGGCGCTGCGCCTGGAACGCGTTCGCCTGCTGGCCGGGCGGCGCGCCGTGCACCAGGTGTCGTGGGTGCCGGACCCGACCGGCGCCCGGATCGCCGAGACCGACTTCAGCGCGGTCTCGCTGTACGCCGCGATCGCCAGCACCGGGCTCGTGGTGCACCGCGCGACCGAGACGCTCCGGCCCGGCCTACTCGGCGATCCGGCCGCCGAGCTGCTCCGGCAACCGGCCGGCACGCCGGTGTTCGTCTCCGACCGCACGACGTACGTCCTCGACGACTCCCCCGTCGTCTTCGACCGGGCCACGATCCTCGGCACGGTCATGGAGATCCGGACCGAACGCGTCGCCACCGGTCTGTCGCTGCGGTGGAGCCGGCTGAAGCACTAGACGTGAGGCACATCCAGCGTCCTAGCAGTCCGCGCCTTCAACTACGCCTGAATCTCGCCGAGATGCGCCGGAGCCTCAGAAGAGGCGCGGTCTCCTTCGGTAGCCGTCTGGATCAGGGTGATCCTTGCCAGTACGCGGGCCAGGTCGCCGACGGCCGCGTTGAGCTGGCTGATGACAGACTCGTCGAGTCGGAGGTGCTCGTCGCTCGCGGTGCCGAGGTTCGAGGCGAACCGCACCTTTGTGTCGGCGGCGGCCAGCTTCAGCGACGTGTCGAGCGCCTCTTGCAGCTGTGGACTGGGAATCATCTCCGGCCGCTCCCGCCATTTCGCGACAGTGCGCGCGGAAACGCCGAGGTGCTCGGCGAACGCCTCGTTGGTCAGGCGCATCGCTGCCTGCAAGGCCCGCGCATGCCGGCCGGTCCACTGATCGACGACTGTCATCGGCTCGCTCCCAGGATCTGGTTACGGAGTGC
>JAWWOY010001074.1:0-2504 GCA_033851195.1 Kribbellaceae bacterium
AGTCAAGAACCACGAGTACCGGGTGGCGATCACTCCCTCCGGCGTAAACGAGTTCGTGCGCAACGGGCACGAGGTCCTGATCGAGCAGGGCGCCGGTGCGGGTTCACTGCTCACCGATGACGAGTTCGCCGCCGCCGGCGCGCGGATCATCCCGTCGGCGGACGACGTCTGGGCGCACGCCGACCTCGTGTTGAAGGTCAAGGAGCCGGTGGAAGACGAGTACCACCGGCTGCGCAAGGAGCAGGTGCTCTTCACCTACCTGCACCTGGCCGCGAGCCGCGACTGCACCCAAGCCCTGATCAAGTCCGGTACGACGGGGATCGCGTACGAAACGGTCCAGCTTCCGGACGGATCGCTTCCGCTGCTCGCGCCGATGAGCGAGGTAGCCGGCCGCCTCGCGCCGCAGGCGGGTGCCTACCACCTGATGCGCACCGGCGGCGGTCGAGGCATCCTGATGGGCGGCGTCTCCGGTGTGCACGCGGCCCGGGTGGTCGTCATCGGTGCCGGCGTCTCCGGCATGAACGCGGCCGCGATCGCGCTCGGCATGCAGGCCGAGGTGCAGTTGCTGGACCGCAACATCAACCGCTTGCGCGAGGCCGACCGGATCTACCAGGGCCACCTGCAGACCGTCGCGTCGAACGCCTTCGAGGTGGAGCGGGCCGTGCTCGGCGCGGACCTGGTGATCGGCGCCGTGCTGATCCCGGGTGCGAAGGCGCCGATGCTGGTCAGCAACGAACTGGTGTCGCGGATGAAGCCCGGCAGCGTGCTTGTCGACATCGCGATCGACCAGGGCGGTTGCTTCGAGGACTCCCGGCCCACCACCCACGCTGACCCGGTGTACCGGGTGCACGACTCGCTCTTCTACTGCGTCGCGAACATGCCGGGCGCGGTGCCCAACACGTCGACGTACGCGCTCACCAACGTGACGCTGCCGTACGCCGTCGAGCTGGCGAACCTCGGCTGGCGGGAGGCGATGAAGCGGGATCACAGCCTCGCCCTCGGCCTGAACACCTTCGAAGGTCACGTCACCTACGGACCGGTCGCGGAGGCGCACGACCTCGACCAGGTCAAGCTCGACGAGGTGCTGGCCTGACCGGCGAGATCTCGCGGGCGGTTCGCTCCTACCTGGACCACCTGACGGTCGAACGCGGACTGGCCGCCAACACCCTCGCCTCCTACCGACGCGACCTCCGCCGGTACGACGGATTTCTGGCCGGCGAGGGGGTCACCGGCCTGGCCGCGATCTCCGAGGCCGCGGTGAGCGGGTTCCTGATGCGCTTGCGCGAAGGCGATACCGACCACCCGCCACTGAGCGCGTCCAGCGCTGGGCGAACGGTGGTCGCGGTCCGCGGGTTCCACCGGTTCTGCCTGCGCGAAGGCTTGGCCGCGGTGGATCCGGCGGCCGCGATCAAGCCACCCGCACCGCCGCAACGACTGCCCAAGGCGCTCTCGGTGGACGAGGTGACCCGCATCCTCGGAGCAGCCGCCGGCGCCGAAGCCGAGCCCGCTGTCCTGACCACCCGTGACGCGGCGCTGCTGGAATTCCTCTACGGCACGGGTGCGCGCATCTCCGAGGCCGTCGGACTGGACGTGGACGAGGTCGACCTGGAGACCGGCACCGTGCTGCTCCGCGGCAAAGGCAGCAAGGAGCGCGTGGTCCCAGTGGGTTCCTACGCCCGCGAAGCGCTGTCGGCCTACCAGGTCCGCGGCCGTCCAGACCTCGTACGCCGGGGGCGCGGCACGCCGGCGTTGTTCCTGAACGCCCGGGGCGGCCGACTGTCCCGCCAGAGCGCGTGGACTGTGTTGCGCCGCGCGGCCGAGCGTGCGGGAATCGCCAAGGAGATCTCGCCGCACACGCTGCGCCACTCCTTCGCGACCCACCTGCTCGACGGCGGCGCCGACGTACGGGTGGTCCAGGAACTGCTCGGCCACGCCTCCGTCACAACCACCCAGGTCTACACGCTGGTAACAGTCGACAAACTCCGCGAGGTCTACGCCACCTCCCACCCCCGCGCCCTCTCCCCCTAAAACCCGATCATCGGTCCCTCGTTCCCCGGCGTGTCGCCTTTCATCGGTCCCTTATGACCAGCGCACCGGTCGTCAGACTGGAAGCGGGTGGCAGCGAGCCATCGGCCCGGGAGTGTCCGGGCCACTCGCTTTGGCCAGAGACTCCGCCGGTTCAGGACATGGCGGCTCGGAACGTTATGTGTGCAAGTGGCTTGGTCAGAAAGGACCGATGAAAGGCGACACGCCGGGGAACAAGGGACCGATGATCGGGATGGGGGGCGGGGTGGGCGGGGGGCGAGGGGTGGTTACGGGGGGTGACGAGGGGGTGGGGAGGGGGCTGGGTTGGGGTCCAACCCGCAAACAGGCCGGGCCCGCTGCGGAGTGGCCGCTTGAGAGTGCTTGAATGCACGCTTACAGTCGCTGGGATCGCCCGTATCGGTTGAAAGGTTTGACGAGTTGTGAACGAGTCGACATTCCCGGGCACCCCGCAGACGCCG
>JAWWOY010001065.1:0-2632 GCA_033851195.1 Kribbellaceae bacterium
CACACGGCGAGTATGGCGTCCGCGGAAACGGTGCTCGCCGAGACCGACCGACTCGAACGAATGGTCGCCGACCTGCTACTGCTCGCCAAGGCCGACGAGCACGGACTGCGGATCGACCGGTCGGACGTCGACCTGGACGATCTGGTGCAAGCCGAACGCGCCCGGCTGCGAACGCGGCCCGGGCTCACCGTCGGCGGCCAGGTACGGGCGGTTCAGGTGCGCGGGGACCGGCATCAGTTGGCCCAGGCCCTACGTAACGTGGTGGACAACGCTGTCCGGCACACGACCTCGCGGGTCGACCTCGATGTCCGGATCGATGGCACGCACGTCGTCATCGAGGTGTCCGACGACGGCTTGGGCATCCCTGCGGCCGAGCGGGAGCGGGTGTTCGACCGGTTCGTCCGCCTGGACGACAGCCGGGCAAGAAGCGCTGGAGGCAGCGGACTCGGCCTGGCGATCGTCCGCGAGGTGGTCACCGCACACGGCGGCACAGTGACGGTCGAGGACTCCCCCACCGATGGAGCACTCCTGCGGATCCAGCTGCCGCTCGACCAGAGCCCAGACACACCACTGGTGTCTCGTGAGGGCCACTAGTGTCTAGCCGCCGTCGGCGGCGAGTCGGTACCCCATCCCGCGGAGCGTCTCGATCGACTTCCGGTCGTACGGCGCATCGATCTTGCGGCGCAGGTACCCGACGTACACCTCGACCACGTTCGGATCGCCGTCGTAGTGGGCGTCCCACACGTTCTGCAGGATCTCGGTCTTGGTGACGACGTCGCCGCGGTGGCGCAGCAGGAAGTCGAGCAGTCCGAACTCACGAGGGGTGAGGGCGATCTCCTGCTCGCCGCGGCAGACGCGCCTGCGCGCAGGATCCAGCTGCAGGTCGCCGGCGACGAGCACGGTGGGGCGCTCGGGCGCACCCCGGCGGATGAGTGCGCGCAGCCGGGCGACCAGTACGACGAACGAGAACGGCTTGGTCAGGTAGTCGTCCGCGCCGAGGTCGAAGGCGTCGGCCTGGTCGTACTCGCCGTCCTTCGCGGTCAGCATCAGCACCGGCGTCCAGACCCCGGCCTCGCGCAGCTGCTGGCACACGCGGTAACCGCTGAGTTTGGGCAGCATGATGTCGAGTACCACGGCGTCATAGGCGTTCTCGGTGACCGCCCACAGGCCTTCTGCGCCGTCGTGGGCCACGTCGACGTTGAACCCTTCCGCAGTCAGTGCACGGCGTACCGTCTCGGCCAGCCGGGCCTCGTCGTCCACCACGAGCACGCGCATAGAGACGGCCGCCGTTACCTTCCGGCAGACACGGCGTCATCGCAACCGGGCTCGGAGACCACAACCTCGCTTTGCTCCGTCGTGGCGTCTCGGCGACGGCGGCGGAGCCGGACGATCCGCTGCGTGACGAGCCAGGTCGCGGCCGCCAGAGCCAGCGCCAGCCCGAGCACGAGACTGCCGCGCCCCAGCAGCTGGTCGATGCGACGGAACGAACTGCCGGCGGCATAGCCACCCAGGACGACAGCGCACGCCCAGAGGATGCCACCAGCCACGTTGTAGAACAAGAACCGCCGGTACGGCATCCGGCCCATGCCGGCCAAGCTGGGCACCAACGGTCGCATCACCCCGACCCAGCGGCCGAAGAACACCGCGGTCCCGCCTCGACGAGCGACGAACTGCTCCGCCTTGGCCCAGCGCCGGTCGCCGATCAGGCGCCCCAACCGGGTCCGCTGCAGCGTCCGGCCGCCACGCCGCCCGACCTCGTACCCCACTGAATCCCCTGCCAAGGCAGCCACGACAGCCAGCACCAGGAGCGCCGGCAAGCTGATGCTCCCCTGGGCAGCCAGTACGCCGCCGATCAGCAGGGCGGTCTCTCCGGGCAGGAATAACCCGATGAACGCAGCCGACTCCCCGAACGCCAGGAGGCCGATCACCAGGTACGCCACCGGCCCGGACACGCCCAGCACCGCGTTGACGACCGAGCTCATCACGTCTCTCCTGCACCTCCACGATGGGAATCGACCACGGAGAACCTCCGGGTCTTCCTCAGTGTGGTCGCCCGGACCTGTGGAACAGCTGAGCCCGGCGAACTCTCAGGTCTCCTCAGCCACCTGCCAGGCGGCGGCGCGGACTCTGGATCCAGACCTGCCGCCCGGCAGGCCAGAACAACAGGAGGTTCGACCAGTTATGCCACTCCAACGCCGCACCATCACCGTCGCCAGCGTGGGCGCCGCCGCGATCCTCGCGGTCGGGCTCACCGCCGGCGCGGCCTCGGCGACCGGATCCACCCCGGCCACCAAGACGACTGTCGGCCAGCTCTCCTCCGTCAGCAAGGCTGCCCCGGATACCGACAACGTGCAGCAGGGCGATCAGACAACGCCCGACGTGCCCGGCGTTGCTTCGCCCGAGAAAGCCGGCGCCGAGAAGGCAGGCACCGAGAAGGCAGGCACCGAGAAGGCAGGCGCCGAGACGCCGGACGCGAGCGACGGCCCGGGTGGACACGCCGACGCACCTGGCACGGTCGACCACCAGTTCCGGGGACAGGAGTGACGCCATAAGGCTGAGCAGCGCTGAGCGGTAGCGGTCAGAGGGGCCGGGCGAGCGGACGACTCGCCCGGCCCCGCCGCACGGACGACAG
>JAWWOY010001067.1:0-4346 GCA_033851195.1 Kribbellaceae bacterium
CCCGGTCCAGCAGGGCGTTCCCGACCCAGTACGCCTCGACCACCCGGTGGTCCAGCGGGTCCGCGATCCCGGTCGCGTGGGCGATCAGCTCCAGATAGGGCCAGGCACCGGCGAACTCCTTCGCCAACGAGCGCAGGCCGTTGTCCACCACCCCGGTGACGCCGTACTCGAAGAAGGACGCGTTGTCGTTCGGCCCGCAGTACCCGTGCCGGTTCGGCGGCAGAGCGTAGCGGACGAACAGGATCGGGCCCGGTGTCTCCTGCCGGACCGGCGGGCCCTGCACCCCGGTGCTCATCCGTCCACCTGGGACGGCACCGCGTCATCCGCCTCGGGGCCGAAGAAGGCGAGCGCGTCCGCCGCCCGCTCCGGTGAGATCCGTTCCAGCGCGAAACCGCTGTGGATCAGGATGTACTCACCCGCCACGATCGGTCCGTCCAACAGGGCCAGGTTGATCTCCCGCACCACACCGGCGACCTCGACCTGTCCGAGGTCTTGGCCCGGTGTGCTGCTGACGATCCGGCCCGGGATGCCTAGACACATAGGCGTCTACATATTTCTCAGCCGGAGATACCGCAAAAAGTCCGGCCCCACGGCGTACCCGGCTCCGACGGCGAGCAGAGCAACGATTCCGATGACTACCCAGCGCATCACGACTTCCTCTCTGTTGCCCCAACCGGCGGGTGAGCCGATGTGGTGGCGTGGCCGGTGACCAGGTCGGTCACCAGTTGTGCCGCGGTCTCGACCGCAGCCGCTACGGCGGAAGTGAGCCCGATCCCAGTGCCCAGATCGGCCGGCTCGCAACCAACCACGACCACCGGTCCCAAGGTTCCGCCAAGTCGCGGCACAAGCGCGAGCACAGCATCGGGGCCGAGATCGTGCGCATCCATGCTCACGTCCGAACCCGGCTCCTCCAGCGGCTCGGCCTCGACCACGTACAGGGTGCCGGGCGGGCCGTCGCGGTGCACCGCATCGACCAGTACGACGAGGTCGTACGGCTCGAGCAGTTGGTAGGCCAGATGGATGCCGCGGATGCCGAAGTCCTGCACCTCGACGCCTTCCGGCCAGTCCTGGGTGGCGAGCTTCTCCGCCACCGAGACCCCGAAGGCGTCATCGGTGCAGAACACGTTGCCCAGCCCCGCGACGAGGATCCGCGCGGTCATCGGCGGTCAGGCTGGGTCGGCACCAGCGGCTCGATCTCGTCCGGGCTGAAGTACAGATAGCGGCCATGCGAGCGCTGCACCTCACCCTCCTCACCATCGAGGGCGACAGCGACATGGGTCTCGCCGTCGACGTCGGACAACACTGCGACGACCGTCCCGACCCGGTCCGCGAGGAACATGTCCTGCGCATCGGCCCGCCGCACGCCGGGGCGCAACCGGACGCGGACGCCGTTGCCGACAGCAACGTCACCCACCATCACGGTATCGGTCTCGGGTGATACCGAGGCGTCGTTGCCGGGATCCCACCAGGGCGCGTCGGCGGCAGCCGGCTCGGGCTCGGTGACCTTGCGGAGGTAGCGAACCGTGCCGTGCAGGCGGTCGAGGATCTCCTGCGGCATCGAGTCGACCCGGTCCAGCATCGCGGCCGCGCGAGGATCGGTACCGCGCACCTCGCGCTTCTCGGCCTCGGTCAGCGTCATCGTCCGCAGGCTGAGGATCTCGTCGATCTCGGTGGCGTCGAACAGGTCGCCCTGACTCTGCGGCGAGATCTGCGGGTGGTCGTACAAAATAATCGGGGAGGAAAGCAACAACCTGTCGTCGTCCGAGGCGAGAACCGGGAAGATCCCGAGGTTGTGACAGTCGGCAACATAGCCGACGGCCCATTCCGGAGGCTCGAGCAAGGACAGAAAACGACCGCCCTGAACCGAAACCAGCAGGTGGTGAGCGATCATTGCCTGACGCAACGCGACAACCCGGTCCGTCCCATCACCAGCCGACTGGTTCTCGACCCGCAATCGCAGCCGGCTGATGCCGTAAGGACCAGGCAACTTCTCGGTGCTGAGGGCAAGGACTCCGCTGACCGCCTCGCGGGTCCGTCGCAGGCTGCCGACGTCGCCCACCGGCTCCAGGTCGATGCCACCGGGAATCTCGAACGGAATGTCGCGAGGGAGCGAGGCGAGGTTCACGGTGACGTCGACGTGCTGCTCCACTGCCTCGTCCCACGGCACAAACGAGACCTCAGGTGTCTGCAGGGATTCGACCTCGGCGCCATCCGGCCCCAGCACAGTCCGGCGCTGGGCCTGCAGGAAGCGGACCCGGATGGTGAGTTCGGCGTCGTCGGAGTCCACCAGGCAGTCCGTCTGGGACCAGGTCCGCTCGGACGGGTCGATCTCGGCGTACCCAGGTGGCATCAGGACGCCGAACTGCCACCGCACCCGGTTCTTCCCGTCCGAGGCGCGGTAGGGATAGAGCACGTACCCCTCGAACAGCAAGGCGTCCGCGACCTGTTGAACCGCATCAAACGTGGAAGTCACTCGTGGGCCTCCTTGAGCAGCCGCTCGATGGCGTCGTCCCAGCCGGGCAGTGCCTCACGAGCCCGGTAGCTGTAGAGCTTGTCGAACGTCTCCCGCCGCAGCTTCAGCCACGCGGCCCCGGGGAAGTGCTGGTCCATCGCCTCCCGCCACACCGGCACGGGCAACGCGTACGACGTCTCCTTCTGCCAGGCCACCGGTGTCACCGAGAGGCTGCCTGCGCGGCCGGTGAAGATGGTGCCGTTGAACAGCAGCAACAGTGGCACGCCGCCCGCACGCACTGCGTAGAGATACTTGTTCGCGGCGATGTCGAAGTCGTAGCTGCAGGGCAGGTGCAGATCCACCTCGGTCGAACCGGAGAAGCCCGGCACCATCTGCGTCACGAAGGCCAGCTGCAGCGGTTTGAGCGTCTCGCCCCAGCGGGCTCGGTCGCCGAACAGGTCCGCGAGCGCCTGGCCCTCCTCGTCGTCGTACCGCCGGCGGATCGGCTCGATCCGGATCTGGCAGCGCAACGCCAGCGCATGCACCGGCGTACCGGTGTTCTCGGTGATCCGCAGGTGCAGCAGCACGGTCGGCGCCGCGGCGTACCGGTCGGAGTCGGCGCCGGTGCAGGTGAAGTCGAGATCAACCACGGCAGCGCTCCCGCAGTTGCGAGAAGAACTCGTCGATCCGTGCCCAGACCTCTTCGCCACCGGCGAAGCCCTCCCAGTACTGCCGGACGATGCCGACCAGTTCGTAGCAGGAGTCGATCGGCACCAGGTAGCACTCGAAGCCGTCATCCTGGCGGCGCAGCAGAACAGCCTCGACGTCCGGGATGAGGCGACCGAGCAAGGGGTCCGCCGTGACTACCTCGTCCCAGCTGGCCAGGTCGAGCAGCGACTCGGTGGCGCCGCCCGGGCTCGGGTAGAACGCCACATGCTTCGCCTGGTCGGTCTGCTGGAACAGGAAGGCCAGGTTGACCGGGATGCCGAGCGACTCCCACTGCGCCGCGGACATGGAGAAGTCCTTGTTGAACCGGTAGTTCTCCGGTACGGCGCGGTAGTGGCCCCGAGACGCAGCTTCCGCATTGAAGAGCAGGTAGCACGGCCGGCAGGTGCACAGCAGGCGGTGATCCGGTACGTCGGCGATGTGCTGATGCTCCGGTCCGATCGGTACAGCGCACATCTCGCACTGCTCACCCGGCGCAGCCTGCTCGCGGATACCGCCGGTGAACCCGCGCAGGATCCCGACCGGATCCACTACCGGCGGCTTCTCCCGCGCAAGCGAGCGCAGAGTCGACGAAGGCCTCACGCCGGCTGCCTTCCCGGTACCGCGACCTTCCAGCCGGTCTGGTCGGGCAGCAGCGGCAGTGCTTCCAGCGGTTCGGAGCCGACGGGCGCAACCGTCCGGCCGGCGAGGCGCACGTCGTACACGGCAGTGCAGCGCGGGCAGGTCAGCTGGTCGCCGTTCAGGGCACCGTTCTGCAACGGCGACGAGCACGCCGGGCAATGGTTGCGATAGGCAAAGAACGTCCCGTCGAGATTGGCGACGAACAGATCCAGCTCGGCGACCTTCTGGAGCTGCCCGGGAGCGGCTGTGACAACCAGTCGATGCCAGCCCTCGCTGTCCTCCTTGGGGCGGAACGGCTCGATCGTCAGCAGCTTCTCCGTCTTCTTGCTGACCATGCCTGCCACGTCGACGGCGACCGCCTCGGGTGCCGCGTCAAGGACGGCGTTCTCGACCGTCAGCCGGACCGTGGCTGTGGACCCCGGGCAGCCGTCGCAACTGCCCTGCAGGCGCAGGTGAACCACCCCGTCGTCGTCGATGCCGAGGTAGTCGATACCCCCGGCATGCGAACCCAGGTAGGGCCGGACGCTGTCCAGCGCGCCCTGGATCC
>JAWWOY010001068.1:0-3161 GCA_033851195.1 Kribbellaceae bacterium
GTCCTGCTGAGGATCTGCGCTGTCGTCCGGGCTCCCACCATCCGGGCCGCCACGACCATCAGGACCGCCGTCGGGATCGTCATCCGGGTCCTGGTCGGGCGGAGTGCTGTCGCTGATCGCCTGCTCGAGCTGCTCTTCGTCCAGGCTGGGCGCGTCGAACGGATTCCGTCGCTTGCGGTGCGGCAGGGCCAGTTTCGCGGCCGCCCGGACGTCCTCCACCTCGACCACTGTCCGGCCGGACCAGGCCGCGTGGGCAACCGCCGTACGGGCTGTGACCAGGTCCGCGCGCATCCCGTCCACGTCGAAAGCCGCGCAGATCTCGGCGATCTGCCGTAGCGCGGCGTCGGTCAGGATCACCTCGGCCAGCAGGCTCTGCGCCTTGACGATCCGCTCGGCCAGTTCGCGCTGCGCGGCGTCGTACCGAGCGATGAAAGCTGTGGGGTCGGCCTCGTAGGACAGGCGCGCGCGCATCACCTCGACCCGCACGGCCGGGTCCCGGCTGGCGACCACGTCGACCGTGAGGCCGAACCGGTCGAGCAGTTGCGGGCGGAGCTCGCCCTCCTCCGGGTTCATCGTGCCGACCAGCACGAACCGCGCCGGGTGGGTGATGGAGATGCCGTCGCGTTCGACCGTGGCGCGTCCCATCGCTGCCGCATCCAGCAGTACGTCGACCAGGTGGTCGTGCAGCAGGTTGACCTCGTCGACGTACAGGAGTCCGCGATGCGCAGCGGCGAGCAGACCGGGTTCGTAAACGGTGACGCCCTCGGACAGGGCGCGCTCGAGGTGCAGGGAGCCGAGCACCCGGTCTTCGGTCGCGCCTACCGGGAGCTCAACCAGCCTTGCCGGGCGAGCGGAGCCTCCAGCCGCGTGCGGGGCGTCGGGGCAGTCGGGGTCGGGATGATCGGGATCGCAGGAGAAGCGGCAGCCGTCGGCGACGTCGACCGCGGGCAGGATCTCGGTCAGCGCCCGCACAGCGGTGGATTTGGCCGTGCCCTTCTCGCCGCGGATCAGCACCCCGCCGATCGCCGGCGAGACCGCCGCCAGCACCAGCGCGAGCTGCAGATCGTCCATCCCGACGACAGCGGTGAACGGGAAGCCATTCGACAGAGCAGACCGCATCGGCGGCGATTCCCTTCGTCCAGCGGGTGTCCACGCCCGCTCCGGCACTCGGCACACCGGACCGCTCGGTGCGGGTCGGCGGACGGCAGCAGATGTCCTGGCTTCCGGGCCTCGGGTGCACCCGGTCACAGTGGCGGGACCGCCCCGGAATCCTGGCTCAGCCAGTCACCGGTGTTCCTCCACTGCCGTCGCAGCGATCATGACACACGGCCGCCCGGCAAGGAGAAACCCCAGGTCGCCTGGCTCGGCGACCTGGGGTATCTGCCTTGTCTGCGGGCCTACCCTGCGACCAGGGTCAGAGCGGCGGGCGCAGCTTGTGGAACGAGGTCGCGCCCTGGAACGCGTGCGCGACCCGCAACGCCAGTTCGTCGTCTCCTGGTGCCGCGTTGACCAGCATGTGCAGCGGCATCCGCTCGGCGCCGGAGAGCCCGGTGGGTACGGCGATCGAGGGTGAACCGGTGAGGCTCCATGCGCTGAACTTGTTGCCGGACGAGGGCCGCGGCCGGGGCGGATCCGTTGCGGGCGGCTTCAGCGGCGCGATGTCGTCACCGGGGTGAATGAACACGTCGACGTCGTCGAACATGGCCAGGAACCCCTGCATCCAGAGCGCTCGCGCCCGCTGAGCGTCCACGTAGGCGTTCGCCGGTAGCAGGTTGCCGGCATTGACCTGCTTACGGTAAGGCAGCGTGAAGTCCTCCGCGCGCGTCTTCCAGTTCTGGTACTGGAAGGCTCCCACCTCGGTGTTGACGATGGGTGTGCTCATCGAGTTCAGGGTCGTGAACGGCGGCGGCAAGGTGTTCGTCGTCACCTTGACGACAGTGGCTCCGAGCGAGGCGATCACCCGGGTGGCTTCGTCGAAAGCCGCCAACTGGTCGTCGCTGGGGACGCCCCGGAAGTAGTCGCCCGACGCGGGCACACCCACGCGCACCCCCTGCAACGGCCGCGTTCCCCGGTCGCGCACCAACGCGTCCGCGAGTGAGTACCGCTGGACGGGCCGGGTGGTGGGATCATCGGGATCCTGCCCGGCCATCACGTCGACCAGCAGTGCGGCGTCGAGGGCCGAACGCGCCAGGGCCCCGACATTGTCGATGGAGTAGCTCAGCGGGAAGACGCCGTGCTTGCTGACCATCCCGTACGTCGTTCGGTATCCCGTGATCCCGCAGTAGGCCGACGGGATGCGGACCGACCCTCGCGTGTCCGAGCCGATGCCCGCGAGGAACTCCCCAGCGGCCGTGCCGGCGCCCGAACCGGAGCTCGATCCACCCGGTGTGCGGGCCAGGTCCCAAGGGTTGTTCGTCGGGGCGGGGTCGCCCGAGGCGAGCTCGACCGTCTGCGTCTTGCCCGCGATCACGGCGCCCGCCGCCTTCAGCCGCGCGACGCAGGTTGCGTCGAAATCAGGGACGAAGCCGCGGTACAGCTTCGAGTTCGCCTCGGTGAGAACCCCCTTGGTGAAAATGATGTCCTTGAGTCCGATCGGGATCCCATGGAGCGGCCCGAGGTAGGTTCCACGCCTCAGCAGCTTGTCCGCCGCCCGCGCCTGGGCGAGGACGTCATCGGCCGAGTAGGCAAGCGCATAGGCGATCACGCGGGCCTCGACCTTGGTGGCGCGCGCGAGAACCGACTCCGCGAGCTGCACCGCGGTGATCTTTCCCCGGCGGATCAGGTCGGCCGCTTCGCTGATCTCGAGATCGTAGAGCGGACCGTCCGCGGCCTGCGTACGGGCAGCCGGCGGCGTCGCGGCCACGGCGGCGCTTGCCGGTCCCGCGGCAGCCACGCCGGCGCCGACAGCGCCGATCAGGAAACTGGCCCGGCTGATCCCGTCAGCCATGGTGGCCACCCGCGGCGGACTCCACGACCGGGACAGGGACGTACTTCGGCAGCGGGAACGGCGCGTTGGGCTGCCCCACGGTCGCGACGAAACCCGCGCATTCCTCCATCCCGTTCAATGCCTCGGCGTACTGGTCGCCCGGTGGAAGTTGGCCAGGGCGCAGGCCGCGCGCCTTACCGATCCCCTCGGCGATCGCGGCGGCTTGGTCGTTGCT
>JAWWOY010001069.1:0-7042 GCA_033851195.1 Kribbellaceae bacterium
TGCGCGACCAGATCGGGCCGGCCGACCAGCGTCACGACCCGCTCCGCGATGCTCTGCGAACTGGTGGAGACGGCCACCCAGCGCCCGTCGGCGGTCCGGTAGACATTGCGCGGCGCGTTGTTCGAGGAGCGGTTGCCGAGCCGCGGCTGCACGTAGCCGGTCTGCTGGTACGCCGTGATCTGGCCGCCGAGCATCATCAGGATCGGCTCGATGATCGCCAGGTCGATCACCTGACCGGCGCCGGAGCGGTCCCGCTCACGCAGCGCCACCATCACGGCGTACGCGGTGGCGAGGGCGGTGACGCCGTCGGCGAGGCCGAAGGGGGGCAGTGTCGGCGGCCCGTCCGGTTCACCCGTCACGGCCGCGAAGCCGCTCATCGCCTCTGCCAGGGAGCCGAAACCGGGCCGGCCGGACCACGGGCCGACCTGCCCGAAGGCGGTCACCCGGGCGATCACCAGCCGCGGGTTCGCCTCGAGCAGGACGTCCGGACCGAGGCCCCAGCGTTCCAACGTGCCCGGGCGGAAGTTCTCCACCAGCACATCGTTGGCGCGGACGAGGTCCAGGAACACGTCCCGGCCGGACGAGAGATCCAGCGTCACCAGGCGCTTGTTCCGGCCGAGTGTCTTGAACCAGAGGCCGACGCCATTCTTGCTGGCGCCATGGCCGCGCGCGGCGTCGGGGCGGAGCGGGTGCTCGACCTTCGTCACGTCGGCGCCGAAGTCACCCAGGAAGGTCGCGGCCAGCGGCCCGGCGAACAACGTCGCTGCCTCCAGCACCTTCACCCCCTCGAGTGGTGCAGGGCGAGTCATCTTGCGCACCGGAACCCGATCGTCTCGGACCGGTCGAGGCCGCCGCCGGTGAGCACCAGTTTGAAGCTCACCTCGGGCTCTTGCGGGCCACCGTCGGCGTACCAGTCGGAGCCCTCGGCGACATACCAGGAACCGCCCTTGAGAAGGCAGAACCGGCTCCGGCCGTCCCGGTGCTCGCTCTCGGTCAAGTTCCACACCTGCGGCTCGGCCCGCTGGAAGCCGTCCAGCCCGGCCGCGACCTGCCACTCGTCCTCGGTCGGCAGCCGCCCACCACGCCAGGAGGCATACGCCCGCGCGTCCTCGAGGTCGACATACCTGACCGGCTGGTCCTCGGTGCCCGCCACCGGCGCGCCATCAACCCAGTGCCCGAGAAACCTGTTCGGCACGAGGGGCCGGTAACCCGTCGCCACCAGAAACGAGGCGTAGTCGGCGTTGGTCACCTCGCGCGCAGCCACGGAGACGTCGGCCAACGAAACGTCCCGGTTCACGGTCTGGAGGTCGTGCAGCCGAGGAGGCAGCGGCTTCCACTCCTCCACGTACGGCGCCTCGTCGTACAGGCCGGTCTCGCGTCGCCGGTAGCGCACCACCAACGTCCGCTCCCCCGCCGGTACGTCGACCACCGGGCCGAGCGAGGCATCACCGGAAACAGCCGGAACCGGAACCCGCCCAGCAGGCGACGCCGGGAAGGTCGCATCCGGCACGTGTGGCCGGGACAAGTTGCCCAACCGACGAGCGGTGGCACGGCAGGAGGCGCCGGCTGTCGCGCCGACGCGGACGATGCCGGCCACACCACGCCCCGGCACCACCGCACGCACCCCGTGGTCGTCCGCTGTCAGCGGGATACCGGAGGTCACGTCGTACCAGTTGCCGACCTGGTCCTCCGACCAGAGCACCAACCCGTCGAAGTCCTCATCGGCACGGTTGATCAGCGTCCAGAAGGTGACGTCGGCCAGTTCGAACCGCGAGCCGTAGACGCCGTGCTCCCGCGCCGGGGCAGGCACCTCCGGCGTCAACGGGATCCAGTCGCCACCGATCAGCACCGGCGAGAAGGCGCGCTGCGCGGCGACCATCCGGCGCAGCGTCGAGCGGTCCCGCGGGTTCCAGCCGACCCACGCGGAGAACACCGACTCCCAGATCAGGATGCCGACGCCGTTCACCCAGGCCGACTGCAGTTCGTCGCTGTGGTCACGGTTCCACCGACGGGTGTGGTGCATCATGTGCCGGCGCTCGAACAGGTGCGCGCGCAACACCCCCGGCGCCTTCGTGTCCGCGAACCACTGCGCCCAGGACAGCGCGTGGTCGCCGATCCTTGCCAACGGCAACCGCGACTCGCCTTCGAAGACGACGGCCGGATTCGCCTTCTCCAGCGCCTTCGTGAAGACCGGGTCGCCCTCTTTCAGCGTGTCCAGGAAGGCACCGTCGGCACCGAGATCCGCGACCAGCGCGGCGAACTCCTCGGCATCGTTGCGCTCGGCCCGCCGGGTGCCGACGTCCCACGGGTTGTAGTCGAGGAACACCTTCACGTCGAGGTCGTGCAGGTCCGCGATCAGTTGGTCCAGCCCGGGCACGTCGCGGTAGAAGTCGAACTGGTTCCGGCTGTCGATCCCGATCACCGGGTAGGCGTGCCAGAGCACCACGGCGTCGTACCCGCCGAAGTCCTCGAGGCCGCGCTGGACCAGCTTCTGCGGCGTGAACCGCCCGGTCTGGAGGTCGTACAGCTGGTCGTCCCACAGCCAGATCAACGCGACCGAGTAGGCGGTCTGGGTCCACTCGCGACCCGGGACGTTGTAGTGGGAGCCGTCGTACGACGTCCGGGAGTGCGCGCCGAGCAGCCACTCACCGAGCTTGCCGCGCCAGCGGGGCAGATCCGACGGGTCCTCGGGCACCGCCAGGATCTTGGCGTCGTCCAGTAAGGCAAGGTCGGCATGCAGGCCAAGATCGACCTTGGTCGGCAGATCGATCGGTCGGGGCTTCAGCGGATTCACAGATATACCTCCGCATAGCGCTCGTCGATGGCTTCCCCGTGAGGCACCGACGAGATCGCCCCCGCAGTCTGGACAGTCAGTGAGGCAGCAACATTAGCGCGCTTGACCGCCTCGGTCAGATCGGCCCCCGCCGCCAGCGCAGCGGCCAACACTCCGCAGAATGTATCGCCTGCGGCGGTGGTGTCGACCACCTCCACCTCGACGCCTGCCACCCGGACCTCGTCCTCGCCGCGGCGCAGCACCAGAGCGCCGGCGCGGCCAAGAGTCACCACCGCGGCCGGCACCCGTTCCAGCAGCGCCGCCGGGTCGTGACCACCGATGACCTCCCCCTCATGCTCGTTCACGACCAGTAGGTTTACATGCGCCAGCAGGTCGCCGTCCAACTCGGCCGCCGGCGCCGCGTTCAGGATGAAGTACGAACTGGCCTCCGCGGCGGCCTTGACTGTCTCGAACGGGATCTCGAGCTGAGCCAGCACAACGGCCGCGGCTCTGATCGCTGACTCGGAACCTTCATCGAGCTTCAACTCCGCGTTCGCGGACGGCGCGACCGTGATCGCGTTCTCTCCCGCCGCGTCCACGGTGATGATCGCCGTACCGGTCGGGGTGTGGGTGGTCGAAACCAGCCCCAGCTCGACGCCGGCCGCGCCCAGCGCGTCCCGGAGCAGAGCCCCGGACTCGTCATCTCCGAGCGAGGCGACGAAGGCGGTCGATGCACCCGCCCGAGCTGCGGCGACCGCCTGGTTGGCGCCCTTACCGCCCGGGCCGCGAGTCAGGCCGGTAGCGAGCACCGTCTCGCCGGGGCGCGGGATCCGTTGGACCGGCAGCACCAGGTCCACGTTCGCGCTGCCCACGACGACGACGTCAGACACGCTCCCCTACCTCCAACGTCCGTGCTGCCAGCTCGTCGAACGCGACCTGGTCCAGGCCCGGAAGACTTGTCGCCAACCGATTATCCAACGGTACGGACCACTCCGGGGGCACACCGAACACCGCACCCAGCACGGCGCCGACGGTCGCGCCGACCGAATCCGTGTCCCAGCCGCCCATCACCGCCCGGCCGATCCCGGTCCCGAAGTCGGGCGCCGTCAGAGCGTACGCCGTCAGCGCGCTGTTGTTGACCGAGTGCACCCAGTGAAGATGCCCGTACGCCGCATGCAGTTGGTCGAGCGCCTCGTCCAGCGGAAGGTCGGCCAGGCTCAGCCCGTGCCGCACCGCCCGGCGGATCTCGCCGTCCGGCAACACCTCGAGCCCTGCCTCGGCGACCTCATGGGGATCGTCGAGCACCAACGCGGCAGCTGACATCGCAGCAACCCAGACGGCTCCCTCGACACCCGCGCCGGTGTGGCTCAGCCGCGCATCGATCAGCGCCAGCCGCGCGGCCGCGGTGCGGTCACCGGGGTGAGCCCAGCCGTAGACATCTGTCCGGATCTGGGCACCGATCCACTCGCGGAACGGGTTGCGTACCAGCGCCGTGCGAGGCGGCGCGACGCCGTCCAGCAGGTTCCGGTAGGCGACCCGCTCCGCAGTGAACACGCGCCCCGCCGGCAGCTCGCTCAGCCAAGCCTGCCCGACGTCCTCAGTCGTCAATGCGGAGCCGTGCTCCTCGAGGAGCCGCAGCGCGAGGATGGCGAAGTTGAGGTCGTCGTCCTCGGGCATCCCGTTGATCACCTCGCGCAGGCTGGTCGGCTCGCTGCGCCGGTTCCACGGCCAGCGCGCCCGCACCTCCGCCGGTACGCCCACCGCGGTGATGTATCGCCGCAGCGGCCACTGGCCACTCACCTCGAGGATCTCCCGGATCCCCTCCCGCGGGATCTTCTCCACCGGCTTGCCGAGCAGATTCCCCGCCGCTCGCCCGATCCATCCCGCATGGATCCTGTCGGCCACCTCGGCCGAGCCCTTGAGACCCTCCAGCTGCGGGATCTGCAGCTCGGCCCGCTCCGGCGTCAGCGCGTCCAGTTCGTCGAGCAACTCGCGCGCCAACGCCCTGAGCTCCTCCCCCGCCGGTTCATCGGAGGCCCCGGACACCGGGGCGTCCGGCGTACCGCCTGCCTCCAACCAGCGGGCCTCGACGTCAGCGACGTCGACACCCTCGGAGCGGGATTGGACCAGCTGATGTGGCAGCAGATCCTCCGGCTGCACCCAGGTGAGTCTCATTTCGCCAATCTCTCCAGCGTCTCGGTTCGTTGCGCCCAACGACGGGCGTCGGCCGCGTACAAGTCCTTCGCCACCGACGCCATCACCCGTCCAGGCTGTATCAGGTCGGTCCTGCTCGCCTCGGCGATCGCCGCCACCCACTCCCCCGGTACGCCGGCCTGCCCGCCGAGGGCGCCGGTGACAGCACCGGCCATCGAGGCGATCGAGTCCGCGTCGCGGCCGTAGTTCGTGCCGCCCAGCACGGCCCGGGCGACGTCGCCGCCCGACACCAGCACGAACCCGAGCGCCACCGGCAGCTCCTCGATCGCCTTCGTCCGGCTGGGCCGCCGGGCATCCAGCGAGTGGTCCCGGTAGTCCGGCCCGACCGTGTCGAACGGCTCGATCGCCTTACGCAGCAGCGGAATCGCCTGCTCCCAATCATCGATCCCGGCCGCCGCCTCGGCCACCGCCTCGACCGCTGCGCGGGTGCCGTCCTTGGCCAGCTCCAACGCCTGCGCGACCGCCGTGGCAGCGGTTGCCCCCGGCACCATTGCCGCGGCAACGGCGGCGGCGAACACCCCCGCAGCCTCGCGGCCGTAGCTCGACTGGTGCGCGCCGGCCAGATCGATCGCCTCAGCGTAGGCCCCGGCGGGGTCACCGGCGTTGGCGATCCCGACCGGCGCCACATACATCGCCGCGCCACAGTTCACGATGTTGCCGACGCCGGCCTCGCGCGGGTCGATGTGCCCGTAGTGCAGCCGCGCGACCAGCCACTTCTCGGCCAGGAAGACCCGCTGCAGCAGCAGCGCCTCGGCCTCCAGCTCCGGCACCCAGCGCTTGCCCGTCAGCAGCTTCGGGACCAGCGACTCGGCGATCGCATACGCATCCAGGTGCGCCCGGCGCTCGTCGTACACCTCGACCAGCGCATGAGTCATCAACGTGTCGTCGGTGATATGCCCGTCCCCCTTGTGGTACGGCGCGATCGGCCGCGCGTTGCGCCAATCCTCGTACCAGGGTCCGACAATTCCGGTCACCCAGCCGCCGTGCCGTTCCCGGATCGCCTCGGAGGTCCAGCCCTCGACGGCACCGCCGATCGCATCACCGACCGCCGAGCCGACGAGGGCTCCTACCGACTTGTCCTCGAGAACAGACATCAACTGTTGACCTGCGTCCAGCCGTCGGACAACTTCTTGCCGAGCGTGGCCAGATCGATCTTGTCGGCAAGGAACTCCTGTAGCGCCGGGGTGGCGATCTGGTCCTTCCACTTCGGGTAGTTCTCCACGCTCTGGAACGGCGCCTTGGTCAGCTCGGCACCGCTGGCCAGCGTCTGCGCCCAGCCGTTCTTGCCGCCGGTCGCCTTGGCGATGACGTCCCGCGCGGCCTGCGTCGTGGGGATCAGCCAGTCACCCTGGCCGACCGCGGCCAAGTTGTCGGCCTGCATGAAGTAGTCGATGAACTGGGCCGACTCCTTGATGTGCTTGCCCTCGGCCGGAACGGACATCGTCTGCGGGTTGGCGGCCTGCTTCGTGCTTGTACCCTTCAGGGGCGGCAGCACCTCCCACTGGAAGCTCTTCGGCGCCTGCTCGACCATCTGCTGGGCGGCGTAGTTGCCAGCGACAACCATCGCGTACTTGCCACCGAAGAAGCCCGGCAGCACGTCCGAACCGCTCTGCGTGAGCGAGGTCCGGTCGATCGACTTGTCCGTGTAGGCCATGTCGTGGATCCGCTTCGGCACCTCCAGTTCGGCGGCGCCGATCTTGGCCTTGGCGTCCTTGCCGGTGCCGTCGAAGAAGGCGGCGTCGAAGTTCATGCCGAGGTTCAACACCGTCGCGGTCGGGCTCTTCAGGCCCCAGCCGAGGCCGAACTTGCCGCCCCCGCTCAGCTTCTTGGCATCCGCCTGCAGCTGATCCCAGGTCAGGCTGTCACCGGTCGTCGAGATGCCGGCCTGCTTGAGCAGCGCCGAGTTGCCGAACACGACGTACGACTGAAGCAGCGTCGGCGCGGCGAACGTCTTGCCGCCGCTCGAAACCGAGTCCCAGACCCCTTGCGGTACGGCGTCCTTGGTCTGCTGGCTCAGGTACGGCGACAGGTCGGCCAGGTAGCCCTGACTGGCGA
>JAWWOY010001070.1:0-4233 GCA_033851195.1 Kribbellaceae bacterium
TACGCCCGCGCGGGCTGCGACCTCGCCGACGGTGAAGTTGCCGTAGCCGCGCTCGCTGATCAGGTCGGTGACGGCCTGGTGCACCTCCGCGCCGACGCGGGCGCTGCGCCCGCCGGGCCGCCGGGCTCGCTGCCGCTCGTTCATGGCCCCACCTTAACGCAGTCGTGACTTGCGTTTGCGAGGTAACCCTCCTTACGATCGCCTAACGCAGCCACTGGCTGCTTTAGAGCGCCCAGAGGCTGACCGCGTCGGCCGTGGAGAGGCGCAACTAACGATTGAGAGGAATCCCCATGGTTGCATCGCCTGCGGCCGTAGGCAGTCGACCAAACCGGGCCGTGCTGCTCATGGTGACCTGCCTAGGCCAATTCATGGTCCTGCTCGACAACACGATTGTTGGAGCAGCGCTGCCCGATATGCAGCACCGACTGCACACTCAGCTGACCGGTCTGCAGTGGATCGTCGACGCGTACGTGCTGCTGGTCGCCATGCTGCTGCTGTCCGGCGGTATCTTCGCCGACCGGTTCGGCCGCAAGAGGGTGTACCTGACCGGCGTGGCGGTGTTCACCACCGCGTCGGTGCTGTGCAGCCTCGCGCCCTCGGTCGGCTGGCTGGTCGCCGGCCGGGTGCTGCAGGGCATTGGGGCCGCGGCGCTGAGCCCTGCCTCGCTGGCCCTGCTCGCCGCCGCCTATCCCGTGCCGCAAGAACGAATCAAGGCGATCGGGCTGTGGGCCGGATTCAGCGGAATCGGTCTGGCCGCAGGCCCCGTGGCCGGCGGCGTGCTGACAGATGCCTTCGGCTGGCCCGCCATCTTCCTGGTCAATCTGCCCATCGGCGTGGTCCTTCTGCTGGTCGGTCTGCGCAGCCTTGAAGAGGCCTGCAATCCGAGCGCCCCCGCGATCGATATCCCGGGGACGGTGCTGTCCGTTCTGGGGGTGGGGGCGCTGACCTACGGGCTGATCGAGGGTGGTGCCCGCGGCTGGACGTCGCCGGTGATCCTGGGCAGCTTTACCGCCGCGGTGATCCTCCTCGCCGCCTTCGTCGCCGTCGAAGCGCGTCGTTCCGCTCCGATGCTGCCGCTGCGGCTGTTCCGGCAGCGGCTGTTCACCGTATCCAACACCGCCATGGTTGTGGTGGGGTTCGCGCTCATGGGTTCGTCGTTCTTCTTCTCCCAGTTCTTCGTGTACGTCCAGGGCAGCTCGATCCTGCGCGCCGGCCTGCAGACCTTGCCGGCATCCCTCGCCATGGTGATCGTCAGCCCGTACGCGGGCCGGCTCGCCGCCCGGCACGGCTTCCGAATCGTGGTTACCACCGGCCTGGCCCTGGCTGGCCTGGGACTGCTGGCACTCGGCATGGTGCACGCCGACACCGGCTACGGGAACGTGTGGTGGCGGCTGGGAGTCGTCGGCATCGGCTTCGCCCTGACCATGTCCCCACTGACGGGAGCCGCCATCCAAGCAGTCAGCCCCCAGGAAGGCGGCCTCGCATCAGGCATCAGCAGCACCACCCGGCAGATCGGCGCGGTGCTCGGCGTGGCGGTACTCGGAGCCATCGTCCGCACCCGGCAATCCGGCGGCGCCTCCTTCGAGACCGGCCTCAACAGCGCCTTCCTCGCTGCCGGCACCGTCACTTTGGCCACCGCCGTGTTCACCGGCCTGTGGCTGGCGAGGTCCAAGCCCGCGGAAGGCTCCGCGGCGCCGCAACGTTCCACCGATCTAGGTGCGGTCACCACCTCGAACGAGGCATCCGCGAACAGCCGTTGACGGCGACACTGGCCGGGAGACGTCCCGCCGGAGGCCGTCGCGACCCTGTGGCAACGCGCCGTCGACCGCGGTGACGCCTCGCCCGACACCGACGGTCGCACCATTCGGGCATTCACGTCACGGGGATCGAGCCCGGCTCCTTCCGCACCGACTGAGCCGGCCGCTCCATGCACCGCGTAGAAAGCACCATCGCCGACTACGACCCGATCCGCGAACGCCGCCTCGACATGCGCGGTCAGCAGCTCGGCGATCCCGCCCAAGCCGGCCGCGCCCTGCTCGCCATCGTGGAGGCCGAAAAGCCGCCGACCCACCTCATCCTCGGTAGCAACGCCCTCCGCCTCGTCGCCGCCGCCCGCTCCGCCTTCGATGCGGAGACAGCCACCTGGAACGAGCCGTCGAAGTCCACCGACTACCCCGACGGGGAACAGATCGCGTGACAGCCGCTGGGCGACTCTGACGCGTAAATAACTGCAGGAAGAGGCGGTTCCGGGCAAGACTGTTGGCCCGGTCGGGACCATGCCCGCCGGGCTTCGTTCGACCCCGTTCATTCGGAAACGGCGTCCATCGTGGCAGACACCATGCTGGCCGGCATTGACGACCCGGAAGGGTTCGTGCTGGTGGATGTCGATGACACGTCGTCATCTGACCACTCTTCGCCGCTATTCCTTGCCGACTCCACCTCTGCCACCGCCAGCCTCCCTCCGCGATTCGTTGCCCACAGCACCAGTACCCACGACGACGCAGCGTGGCACGCCTGGAACGGCAAACAGCGGCCCGGATCTTGTGGAGGAGTGGGTCTGGGCGCGGCGGCGCCTTAGATCGGTGTGGGGTGGCAGTTCACTTCGCGCCATTCCCAGGTGTGGCCGTGGCTGGGCCGCTGGTAGCCCAGTGCCCAGCCGGCGTGGTCGGGCGTCGTGCGGCCCATGCGTTGGGCGGCGCGGATACGTTCGACGAAGTCTTCTTGAGTACTGCTGCCCGTTTGCCGGGGCCGCCGTTCAGCCGGATCACCGGGCCGCGGTTGTCGGCCATTACCGGTCCTCGACAGCCCGTAGGTCGGTGTGCCGGATCCAGGTGTATTCGCCGTCATGGCCGCGGATCCGGCCGATCCATTCGCCGTTCTCCCGGACCCAGGCACCAAGTCGCCCGGCGGGCTGGAACGCCTCGACCGGCACCGGCGGGTCGACCCGGCGGACCGTGGCCGGGTCGCGGTAGCCGTGGGCGTCGTACTGCAACTCCAGGTCGGCGGCCTCCTGGCAGGCCTGTTCCTTGGTCAGTCCGGAGCCGCGCTGACCGTTGGCGGCGTTGTCCCAGATCATCCAGTCGTGGTCGCCGCCGCCGTCGGGGAGTCGCGTGTTGAACCGTCCCGTCATGACCCCAGAATGCCACACATTCGAAAGCATGTTCCCTTAAGCCTTCGTAACGATGTCTTCCATGTAGCCCACGAAGGCCCCCTGAGCAGGCCTTCCTAGTGCTCCAGCTGTAGACCGTGATCGCGCTGGTCGGGCCCGTCAGCAGACGTGTGCGGCCACCGTTGATCATCGTGACCTGTGTGTCATCGACTCGGGTAGTCCGATTGGCGACGCCGCCGTCAAGCCCGGTCCCGCACCAGCTATTACCGGCGACAAGCCGCAATCCAGACGTGAAGATCACGATCTACAGCTGGAGTACAAGGGCGCCCTTCAGATCCACGACGCGACAAGCATCGCTCTGATCGGCCTGATCGCGGGTTTCATTGAGCGTGAGTTTGGGACCCGTCGGTTTTATCGCTGTTGGTAGGTCACACTCCGAATAACGCTAGCGCTTCGATATCAGAAGCGTTAGTGGGCGTCTTCGGAATCGGCAGCGGAGAGGGTCGCGGCCCACTCTGCGGACCACCGGGCGAGCGGGCGCAGCGCGCGGCGGGCGCCGTGGCCCAGCTCGGTGAGGGCGTAGGTGGTGTCCGGATGCTGTTCGACGAGGGCGGCGTCGAGCAGCTCGGTCAGGCGTTGCCGCAGCACGCTGGAGGACATGTTGTCGCAGCGCTCCTGCAACGCACGGAAGCCGACCGGCCCGTGTCGTAGTTCCCAGACGACCCGCAGGTTCCACCTACGGCCGAACAGGTCGAGGGCGGCCATCAGTGGCCGGCCGGTGCTCGACCCTCGGACCGCCCGTCCCGGCCTGGGTGCCGCCATCCGTCGTACCGTCCCATCTTGCGGCTTCGATATCCGACACACTATCGTGCGCCCCATCGATTCGATTTCCGAAGCGCTTTGGGAGCGCCTACACCACGGCGGCGCTGGTCGGCATCGGCGCCTGGCGATCACGACGCTGACAAGCCTCGCTCTCGCCCGCCGACGCTCGTCCGAAACCAACCCGTAAGTCAGATGCACTCATCCCAACACTGGAGGTTCCATGCCCAAGGGCTACTGGGTCAGCGTCTACCGCACCATTTCAGACCCTGAGAAGCTGGCTGCTTACAACAAGTTGGCCCGTC
>JAWWOY010001071.1:0-6132 GCA_033851195.1 Kribbellaceae bacterium
AGTACAGCAGTCCGTCGATCGCGCCGCAGGATGCGAACGCAACGGACTTCGGGTAGTTGGCGAGTGTCTGCCAGGTGTTCGCCGCCGCGTCGTACCGGACCACGGTGTTGGACATCGGCAGGCAGCTGGATGTGGTACAGCCACCGACCGCGTAGAGGTTGCCGTCAAGGACGGCCTGCCCCGCAGCGGACCGGGGGACCGGGTTGTTCGCCACTGCGGTCCAGACGTTGGTGGCCGGGTCATAGGACCAGGTCGCCGCGTCCGGACCGGAAGCAGCCCAACCGCCGGTGGCGATGATCTTGCCGCCGACGGCGCCGACGGTGATGGCGCTACGGACGCCCGGCAGCGGAGCGATCGCCGTCCAGGCCAGGGTGGCCGGGTCGTAGACGTAGCTGTTCGCGGTCGAGGCGGATCCGGTGCTACCGGCAATGGAGTAGACCTTGCCGTCGAGGTTGACGACCCGGTTGTCCATCACGTTCGCCGGGTAATTGGCGATGTCCGTCCACGGGGCCGCGGACGGCTCGACCGGGGCGGCCGGGACAGCATCCTTGCCGGACTGCAGCGCCGCGAACGACGTCGGCACCTCGAGCCGCTGTTCCGGAGCGCCGGTGCCGGTCAGCACCTGCTGCTTGGTCGTCTTGCTCCCATCGGCGTTCAGGAGTTGGAAGTCTCCCTTGCGCTCACTGAACTCCAGATTGACGGGTGCACCGCCGGTGTTGGTGACGGTGAACGACTTGGTGACCTTGCCGGTGGGCATTTTCACGGTGCCCGTCAACGCACCCGGCGTGACCGCGATCCGGCCGGCCGCGAGCGTGTAGTCGACAGGCGTTGCCCAGTCGGCCTCGACGTTGACCGGCTGGCTCTGGGTGACGTAGTTGCCGGCCTTCGCGGTGAAGCCATGCTGACCGGTCACCGACGAGTACAGCCAGAAGAAGCCGTCGGCAAGCCCGGTGTCGTCCGGGGTCGCCACCGAGGTGGCGGTCTGGGCAGGCTTGTCGTTGCTGGTGACGACCGCGCCGTTCACGAAGTCGTTGGTGTTGGCGTCCTTGACGTTGCCCAGCACCAGGCCACCGTCGACCGGCACACAGTTGACCTGGCTGCCGATCAGGACGTTGTCGACCTCCCACCACCACTCGTACACCGCGGCGTAGTAGTGGAAGCGGACCTGTACGGCGGACTGGCCGGCCGCCTGCGGGATCGCGATCTCCTTGGAGCCACGGAGGTCGGAAGTCTCCTGCAGCACGGTGGACCAGGTGGCGCCACCGTCGATGGACAGGTCGATGTCGGCCTTCTCGCCGGACAGGTAGTTGAAGTCCTGGTTGAACTTGACCACCGGGGCGGCGACCGCGCTCAGGTCCACGACCGGACTGACCAGGGAGGTGTCCTGCTTACCGGCACCGCCGTACTTGTCGCTGTCGATGATCGCGAAACCGCCGGACCCGCCGGTCAGGTTGCCGCGGTTGCCGACATCGGTGAACTTCCAGACCTGGCCGTTGTTGAGGTTGTCGACCACGGTCCAGCCGCTCGGCGTCGTCGTATCGTTGAAGGTCTCGTACACGCCGTCGGAGCCGTACTTGTAGCCGGCCGCCGTCGTGCACGCGTCGGCCCGTACCGGCACCGCGACGTTCTTGGTGATGTTGCCCGAGTCAACCGTGATCGCCTGGCTGACGGTCTGGTAGCCGGGGTACTTGGACTCGACCTTGAGGTTGTAGCTCGAGCCGGCCGGCACCTTGAGGCTGTACCGTCCGTTGCTCGGGGTGGTGTAGTCGAACACGCCACCGGGACCCTCGACACTCACCTTGGCGTACAGCGGCCAGCCGTGGCCGGAGCCGTCGCTGACGGTGCCGCCGACGGTGACGGTGGGCGCGGACGCGAGGGTGAAGTCCTTGGTGGTGATCGTGTTCGTCGTAATCGTCGCGGTACCCGTCTGGGTGACATAGCCGAACGCGGCAACGCTCAGGTTGTAGTCACCCGCGGGCAGCACCGACGAGTAGCTTCCGTCGGCCCCCGTGGTCAGTGCACGGTCCGGCGAACCGGTCTGCGTGACGGTTACGGTCGCACCCGGGATGGCCGCGCCACCGGTGGCGGTGACCTTGCCCTTCAGGGTTCCGGCGTCGCCGATCGGCGCCGCGTTCAGCAGTGCGAGGGTGTCGAGCCGGCCCTCACCGTAGACGTTGTTGTCCGCGGCGGTACCGCCACACGAGGTGTCCGATTTGTCGGTCGCCGAACTGTCCAGCAGCGCCCGGGTGGCCGCGACGTCGCCGCGCAGCACCGGGGACGCCGACCAAAGCAGCGCGACGGCGCCCGCGAGGTGCGGGGTGGCCATCGAGGTGCCGCTGTAGCTGGCGTACGCGTTGCCCGGGATACTCGACCGGACGTTGACGCCCGGTGCCGAGATGTTGGGCTTGGTCTCGCCGTTCTGGCCGCTGCCGCGGCTGGAGAAGCTGGCGATGTTGTTGTTGATGTCGTAGGCACCGGTGGAGTAGTTGCTCACCAGGCTGCCCGGCGCACCGCTGCTCTGGCAGCTCGGACCGATGTTGCCGTTGGCCCAAGCGCCGAAGATGCCGGACGCGGTCCAGGCGTTGGTGACGTCCTCCATGAACGGGTCGTTGGAGGGCGCGGTGGTACCCCACGAGTTGTTGATGACGTTCGGCCGCTTGCTCGCGTCCGGGTTCTGGCCCGCGAGGTTGGTCGGCTCCAGCATCCACTGGCCGGAGTTGATCAGCGCGGCGTCACTCGGGCAGCAGCCGTTGGCCGCGATCCACTTGACCCCCGGTGCGACGCCGACCTGGTTGCCGGCGCCGTCGTCACCGGCCATGGTGCCCATCGTGTGGGTGCCGTGACCATTGGTGTCACAGGGGGCGGGGCCACAGGTGCCGGCCGCGTCGAACCAGTTGTAGTTGTGGTCGAACGTGCCGTCGCCGTTGTTGCCGCGGTACTGCTTCACCAGCGCCGGGTGGTCGTACTGGACGCCGGTGTCGATGCTGGCCACGGTGATGCCCGCGCCCTTGTCGCCGAACTGGCTCCAGACCTGGTCGGCCTTGATGCTCGCGACGCCCCACTCGACCGAGCTGATGGCGTGCTCGGTCGTGCCGGCCGTCGTCTTCGGCACCTCATAGGTGACCGGGTTGTAGATCCCCTCCACCTCGGTGTGTCCGGCCAGGTTCTGCGCCATCGCCAGCGATCCGCTGGACACCATGATCGCGTTGGACGCCCAGAAGGCCTGGTACTTCACGTGCTGGCTGTCGAGTTCGGCGCGAACCTTCGCCTGGCTCTCGGCCGCGGTCTTGCGCAGCGCCGCCGCGACCGCCGTACCGCGCTGGTTCCAGTCCGTGATGGCACTGGCCTTGCTCAGATCGGCCTTGTCGGTGAACCGGACCCAGAAGTCCGTGGCGCTCTTGGCGTCCTTGCCGTCCAGCTTCGACAGCAGGTCTGGTTTGATCTTCGACGCCGGCGCGGGCGGCGCGGCGGGTGCGGCCGGTGCTGCCTGTGCCGCCGCGCCCGAGGCAGCCAGCCCGGTCGCGACGACGGCAACCGCCGCCAGGGCACTCACCAGTGACCTGGCCATACCCCTTCGTTGATGTGACATCTTCTGCAGCCCCTCACTTGTACGACCCCGAGTCGACTCCCCCGAGTCCTGGAGCAGAGGTGCAGGTGAGCTCGCCCCGGTGAACCGGTTCGGTGAGCACTCCGTGCCTCTCAGGTCGCGGCGTGTTACGCCGAGAGCCTGAGGTGGACCTTATGTGTCAGAGAAAGGCCGGAACAAGCACACTTGGTGAGCAAGTTGTCACTACCGGTTGACCTCTTCCGGTCAGGTTTGGCCAGAATTTGTCAATGCATTGACGATTTAAGGCAGAAGTTGACATCGTGACCGGATGGTCACCGCCCGTGTCCCCGCCCCAGAAGACAGCGCGACCGATCTCACCGGACCCGCCCAGGAGTCGTTCCCGCTGCTGATCGCGGTGGCCGCCTCACCGGAGGATCGGGTCCGGCTGGCCGAGCTCGTCGACGACGTCGCACCGCTCCTGCTCGTCTCCAGCCTGGATGAGCTGCGCCGGGTGATCGCTCCGGCCCAGCCGGCACCGAAACCACCGGACCCCGAGCCTGAGGCCGCAGCAGACGCTGAGCCGGCCGGCAGCACAGAGCCCGACCTGCGCATCCGGTTGGCCGACATATTGACGATCGACTCCGCCCGATCGGTCGCGCAGTGGCGTGGCCACGAGGTAACCCTGACCGAGCTCGAGCACGATCTGCTGGTCCAGTTGAACACCGAGCCGCTGCGGGTCTGGACCTACGACGGCCTGCATCACGCGGTCTGGCGGAACCGCCATCTACGCGGCACGGCCGACGTGCACTCGTTGGTGAAGCGGCTGCGCCGCAAGCTCGACGAGTTGGGTACCACCGTCACGATTGACGCGGTCCGCGGTACCGGCTTCCGGCTGACCGACCACCAGCGCCCGTCCATCACCGGCCTCCGCGCCTGTTGACCGTCCGACGTTCGAGTATGCCGTGGCGCCCGTAGCCATCCACGTCACCCGGTCTTAAGGCATCACTCATCAGGTTGTTGAACCAGGCGCCAACCGGACGTAGACCATGGTCGCATCGTCGGATCGCTTGTTGCGCGTCCACTTCTGGCCGGCTGGGTCGTTTGATTCGGCTGTCCGGATGCGTTGAATGATATGGGTGGGGCCGTTGTCCTGTAGCTGGTCGAGGAGTTCGTTCCAGGCGAGGAGACCGAATGTGTGGGCGCGTGCTGCGCCATCGGTGAGCACGGCGAGTTGTTCGACGTTGTCGACGGTCTGGGTGACCGCGTTGTACGGCTGCGGGATCCGCCGCCGCTATCCAGTAGGTGTCGTTGCGCTCGGCAAGCTCCGCGTGCTTCATGGCGACGAGCGCGGCTTCTTTCTCAGCTGAGCCGATGGGCCAGCGGTTGGCCTCTGTTCGTTGTGTGCTGGCCGATTGGGAGATCCGCGCGTCCTCGACTACGACAAGTCCTTGTCCTTGGCTCGTGCCGAAGACGATCGTGATGTCGCCTAGGACGGCGCACTGCCATTGGCCGCCTCTCGATGATGGCCGCGGTTCGGCCGGGCCACTCTTCGGTGTCCTCGATGAGGCGCGGCGGGCAGGTAGCGGGTGAGGAGGTCGCGGACGCGTTGTTGCTCAAGGCGTCCTTTCAGCGTGGACGTCAGCCGGGCGGTACGACACACCGACGCAACCAGCACCTCAGCCGCGAAGTCGTCGAACTGCGCAACCAACTCGCCGCCGCGCACAGCGACCTCAGAGACGCCCGGCGCCAACCACACACCCCCATCGTCCTCGACCGCCCGATGGGCGAAATCGCAGGCCCGTACGCCGACAGCGACGGCAGGTCGTTCGCGCTCCTGCCGGGGTCGCCGCCGAGCTCCTGCCGAACGATGTTGAGGCGGTGTGGGAGCTTGCCGAACACCGGTATTTCTACATCGAGCAGCTACCCGGCCACGCCCAGCACACGATCATCGTCGACGACCTCGACGCGCGTCGCGGCGATCACCGAACGGGGGATCGAGCCGGTGAACCGGGAGCCGTCGTGTCGGTGGGCTTTGCGAGACTCGTGCAGTGGATTGGACATGCGAACTTCAGGTATACGGCGGCGCGCTCCACTGGGTAGGTCAGCTGATCACGGCCACTCCGATGCAGGCGCTGGGACGAGGGACACCCTGTGACGATTACAACGTCCGGGCGCTGATCGGCCATCTGATCGGGACAGCGGAAAGATCCCTCGGCACGGCACAGAAGCGATCAACCAGAGACATCCCCCATGTTGTTGTCGATGTTGCCGAGGCCGACCTTGCAGATCGCTACCTGACGCTGAGTGAGCTGATCACGGCCGTCTGGGCAGAGACTGCGCCAGGGACAGACGTGACCGCGCCATGGGGGCGCTGTTCGGCCCAGGATGCGATCCGCGGGTTCACGGTCGAGACGCTGGTGCATGGCTGGGATCTCGCCGTCGCGACAGATCAGTCGCCAGAGGCTCCAGGAAGGCTCGCAGATGCGGTGCTACCTCACGTCGACAGCGTCATCCCGGCCGGCACCCGGGCACGGATGTATGAAGCGGCCATGGCCCCTGCCGAGGGCGCCGGGACAACTGAACAG
>JAWWOY010000011.1:0-12396 GCA_033851195.1 Kribbellaceae bacterium
CTGACCGTCGCCGAGCACTGGTTCGGTGTCGGCGTGGACGTGGATTCGTTCGCAGTGGTGACGATCGGGTCAGGCGTGGGCTGCGGGCTCTACCTCAACGGTGAGGTGGTGTCGGGTGCGCACGGGGTGGCGGGCGAGCTCGGGCACCTGCCGCTGGCGCCGGACAACCTGATCTGTACCTGTGGACGCCGGGGTTGTGTCGAGACCGTCGCCTCCTCCGATGCCATCCTGCGCCGGGTCCGCGAGCGCACCGGCAGGCCCGACCTCGACCTCTCGGGCGCAGTCGACCTCGCCCACGAGGGCGACCTGCAGGCCCGCGAGGCGTTCGACCGGGCCGGCGAGGTGATCGGCTCCGCGCTGGCGGCGATGGCGAACCTGGTCGGACCGGAGTTGGTGGTGATCGCGGGTGAGGGCGTGGCGGAGTACGACCTGTACGACCAGCGGATGCGGCAGGCGTTCGCCGATCACGCGTTCGGCGCCGCGGCCGACTGCCAGTTGATGCTGCGTTCCCACACGTTCGACGACTGGGCTCGCGGCGCCGCGGCGACCGTCATCCGCTCGTACGTCCGCGGCGAACCACCTTTCCGCCGCTGACCGTGCTGCGAAACTTACTGGTCGGCACCACTTACGACCTCGCGGCGGCGAGGATCTTGCGCCAGACCTTGCGGTAGGACTCCAGGCCGTCCTCGGCGAGCGGGCCGGTCGGGCCCGCGGTGATGGCGACGCGCTCCGGGATGGTGCCCCAGACCGGGACGCCCGCCTCGGCCCATTGCTGCATCGACTCCTGGTAGCTGCGGGTGAAGGTCCGGGCCGAGCAGATCACCAGGCCGACCGGCGTACCGTTCGGGACGAGATCGAGAACGGCCTGGACCCGGGGCGTCTCGACCCCGCCGATGCGGGTCGGGATGAGCACGATCCGGGCCCGTTCGAGTGCCTTGTTCAGCAGCCGCTCATGCGACGGAGGCATGTCGACCACGCCGATGCCCTCCGGTGGCACCTTGTCCAGCGCCTTGGTCAGCAGCCGCTCGGTCGGCGCCTCGGCGATTTCGATCCTGGCCAGGTGGTCGTCGTCGGAGGCCTCGATCCAGTCGGCGGCGCTGCCTTGCGGGTCGGCATCGACCAGAGTGGCTGTCCGGCGGTTTGAGGAAGCCAACGCAGCGAGGTACACCGACGTAGTTGTCTTCCCGACCCCGCCCTTCAGTGCAGCTGTCACGATGATCATGCAGCCGACGGTACCGGGTTTCGTGCGATTTCCGACGTGTCATCGGCGTTGCCTTCTGCCCGTGGTAATTGCCGAAGGCCCCGCCGGCCTTGGTTACTTCCCCAGCCAGCGGTCTACCTTCGCCTGGTTGGCCTTGACCCAAATCTCTGCGGCCGCCTCCGGCGTCATCTTGTCGTCGGCGATGTACTTGGCGACCTGGTTCTGGTCTTCGTTGGTCCAGCTGAATTTCTTCACCAACTCGTATGCCGGACTGCCGGAGTCGGCGAACTTCTTACTGACCACCTTGTCCAGGTCGTACGGCGGGTAATCGCAGGCGACCTTCTCCGGATTCGCGTCACAACCGGCTTTGTACGGCGGCAGGTCGATCTTGACCAGCTTCAGTTCGTCGAACAACCATTGCGGCTCGTAGAAGTACGCCAGCAGCGGCTTCTTCTGTGCCTCGGACTGGCGGAAGGCCTGGATCAGCGCGGTCTCGCTGCCGCCCTGGACCACCTTGTAGTCCAGCGCGAGGTTCTTCACCAGTGCCTCGTCGTTGGTCACGTACGACGGATCGCCGTCGAGCAACTGGCCCTTGCCGCCGGACTCCGAGGTCTTGAACAGCGGCGCGTACTTGTTGAGGTTGTGCCAGTCCTTGAGGTCCGGGTACTTCTCGACCATCCACGGTGCCACGTACCAGCCGATCACGCCCTTGACACCGGTGGATCCCGCCTCGACGGCGACCTTCTGCTGCTCGATGTACTTCTTCTTCAGGTCCTCGTGGCCCCAGTTCTCCAGCACCGCGTCGATCTCGCCGGTGCCGAAGCCCTGCCAGGAGATCTCCTCCTTCAGGTTCTTCTTCACCACGGTGCAGCCCAGGTCGTTCTTCGCGACATAGGCGACAACGGCTGCGTTCGCCTCGTAGCCGACCCACGGGCTGACCGCCAGGTTGAAGCTGCCGCAATCCTTACCAGTGGCGGGCTTCTCCGACGCGCCGACCTTGGCGCCGCCGCAGGCGGTCAGGGCCAGGGCGAGTACGGCCAGCAGCCCTGCGGAACGGAGCTTGGCGGTGTTGGTGAGGTGGACTACCACTGAGTTTTCTCTCCTCTGAGGTTTCCCTTGACGGGTCTCTTGGTACGCCGCGCTGCGGCCTGCGTGATCCGGTCGAGCATGACACCCAGCAGGACGATGGCCAGACCCGCGGCGAGGCCCTTGCCGTAGAGCTCACTCTGCGCGAAGCCGGCAGCGACGTCGTACCCGAGGGCGCCGGCCCCGACCAGGCCGCCGACGACGACCATCGACAGCACGTAGATCAGGCCCTGGTTGGTGGCCAGCGTGATCGCCCGGCGCGCGACCGGGAGCTGCACCTTGCTGATCACCTGCCAACTGCTGGAGCCGACCGAGGTGGCCGCCTCCACGGTGGCCGCCGGTACCGCACGGATGCCGTCGGCAACAATCTTCGTGGTCACCGGTACGGCGAACACGACGGCCGCGGCGATCGCGGTGAACCGGCTGGTTCCGAACAGAGCCAGGAACGGCACCAAGTACACGAACGGCGGCATCGTCTGGCCGGCATCGAGTACCGGTCGAACCCAACTGTCGACCCGGTGGCTCCGACCGGTCCATACGCCGAGCACGACCCCCACCGCGACCACTACGACGGTGGCCAGCAGCGTCGACGCGAGCGTAGTCATGGCGTCATTCCAGACGCCGGTCCCGACCAGCAGAGCCAGGCAGACCGCGGCCGGGACGGCTCCACGCCAACCGCCGAGCAGGGCGGCCAGCGCAACCACCACGATCGTGACGAGCCACCATGGCGAGTCGGTGAGCAACGCCTCCAGCGGGTTCAGGACGCCATTGGTGACAGCGTCGCGCATCCCGTAGGTGAGATTGCCGAGCGTGTCCTGCACCCAGGTGGTCGCGTCCGCCGCCGCAGCCGCAATGTGCGACCCGAGCCCGCGCGAACCAAGGTCGACCGACGGGAACTCCGCAGCCCACACATAAGTCCTGGAGAACCACACGACAACCAGCACGACCACCCCGCCGGCCGCGAGGATCAGCTTGCGCCGGCGGCTCGGCGTACGGGTTGGCCGGTCGCCCGCAGCGGTTGTGACCCGGTCGAGCACTATCGCCAATACGACGATGGCGAGCCCCGCGTTGAAGGCGATCCCGACATCGAGGGTCTCCAGCGCCTGCAACACGGTCTGGCCGAGACCGGGAGCATCGATCAGCGCGGCCACGGTCACCATCGACAGCGCGGCCATGATCGTCTGGTTGATCCCGACCACGACGGTGCTGCGGGACATCGGCAGCAGGACCTTCCGTAAGGTCTGCCAGCGGGTGGAGCCGAGCGAGCGAGCGGCCTCGACGCTGTCCGGCGGCACCGAGCGGATCGCGTGCGCAGTCAGCCGAACGGCCGGCGGCATCGCGTACATGAGTGTCGCGATCGTTGCCGCGGCCGGGCCGATCGCGAAGAACAGCGTCAGCGGCGCCAGATAGACGAACGTCGGCAGCGTCTGCATCAGGTCGAGCACCAACGTCGCGACCCGGTGGAAGCGATCCGACAATCCGGCCCAGATGCCGAGCGGGATCCCGACCAGCAGTGCGAGCACCACGGCGGCAAGAGTGAGCGAGAGCGTGTCCATGCTCTCCTGCCACAGCCCCTGCAGGCCGACGAAGGTGAGCCCGGCCGCGGTCAGCAGCGCCACCCGCCAGTTGCCGAAGGCCCAGGCCAGGTACGCCGAGACGGCGACGACCCCGAGCCAGCCGATCACCGGCACGGGACGTCCGTACGAAGGCTGCGAGATGACGGCCTGGAACAACACGACCAGGTGGTCCACGGCGATCCGGATCGCATCCAGGAAGGCGTTCCCGGTGCCGGTGAAGTCGCGGTGCGCGGTCAGCCAGCGATGCAGCCAGGTCGTCTCCTGCCCGCCAAGCGCGAGCGTGTCCAGCCCGCGCAGCGCGAACCAGAGCGCCACCCAGCCGATCAGCAGAGCCGCGACGATCAGGCTCCGCCGCGGGCGTCGGACGTGGATCTGCACCGATCCCGTGATCGCGGCCATCAGGCGTCCGCGACGACGGCGAGGATCTCCTCGTCGCCGATCACGCCGAGCAACTGCCCGTCCGCCACGACCTTGACCGGGCGGTCCGACTCCAGCACCAGCCGGGTCGCCTCGCGGACCAGTACGTCGGGCCCGAGCTCCGGCCCATCCAACTGCTCGCCGTCACATGGCTGCCGGGTGATCCAGCGCAGCGTCAGCACATCGGCCCGCGGTACGTCGCGGACGAACTCGCGTACGTAGTCGTCCGCGGGCGCCCCGACCAGTTCGTCACCGGTGCCCAGCTGGACGGCAGCTCCGTCCCGCATCAGCAGGATCCGGTCGCCGAGCTTGAGCGCCTCCGACAGGTCGTGCGTGACGAACACCATCGTCTTGCCGACCTCGCGGTGTAGCCGGACCACCTCGGTCTGCATCTCCCGGCGGATCAGCGGGTCGAGCGCCGAGAAGGGCTCGTCGAACAGCATGACGTCCGGGTCGCCGGCCAATGCGCGGGCCAGCCCGACCCGTTGCTGCATGCCGCCCGACAGCTGCTCCGGGTACAGCTGCTCGCAGCCGGCCAGGCCGACTAATTCGATCACTTCCTGGGCGCGGCGGCGGCGGTCCGGCTTGCTCTCGCCGCGCACCTCCAAGCCGTAGGAGACGTTGTCGATCACCTTGCGGTGCGGCAGCAGGCCGAAGTGCTGGAACACCATCGAGAACTTGCTCCGCCGCAAGGTCCGGAGGCGCTTCTCGTCGGCCGCGCGCAGGTCCTCACCCTCGAAGATCAACCGGCCCGCGGTCGGCTCGATCAGCCGGGTCAGGCAGCGCACGAGCGTGGACTTGCCCGAGCCCGACAGGCCCATTACGACGAACACCTCGCCCGGCGCGACGTCGAAGCTCAGGTCGCGGACCGCCGCCGTACAACCGGTGCGGTCGAACAGCGCGGCCCGGTCCAGGGCGGCCAGCGCGGGGCGGTGCGGGACGCGATCGGCCTTGGGGCCGAAGACCTTCCACAGCCCCTGCACCGACAGCAGTGCTTCGGCGCCTTGCGCGTCCTCGCGGTACTCCAGTTGAGCGGTCACTGCGGTTCACCCTCGCATCCCGGCCAGCGGGGTCGTCGTGAACCGCGACCTTACCGAAACCCCAGGGTCCGAGCCGCCGGACGGGTGTCTGACTACTCAAACATCTAACGTGCAAGTGCTTCGGCACAACCCCGTACGGCGGTTCGGCGGGCGCCGGCGCTAAGTGGTCGGCACCACTAGGGCTGGTAGGGCGGGGCTTCTCCCCAGCCCCAGTGCGGGACCGGCGCCTCGGGCGGTGGAGTCGCCCCCGGCTGCGAGTTGGCCAGGGCGATCCGGGTGCCCCACTCGACGTACGCGACGAACGCGGAGCGGAACTCCGGGTCGTCGGGCAGTCCGGCCGGATCCGCACTGGCCGCGATCAGCGCCGCCCACCGGGACCGCTGCTGCTCGGTCAGTCCCAGGCCGAGGTGATGCCCGAGCATCGCCGGGTACCCGCCGAACTCGTCGGTGTAGCGACTCGGGCCGCCGAACACCTCGCCCAGCCAGATCGCGACGTGCTCGCGATGCTGGTCGCTCATGTGCGCGAACACCGGCGCCAGCACCGGATCCGCCAGCACCTTGTCGTAGAAGACCTCGGTCAGCCGGCGCAACGCCTCGGCGCCACCAGCCCACTCGTACACCGTCGGCGCCGTCATCTCATCCTCCCGATTACTTGCAGTGTAAGTATGTAATCATATCGCCCGGGTCGTCAGCGCAACTGGACCGGGATGGCCCTCAGCCACCGTCCCACGCTCTCGTCGCCGCCGCGGCACTCGGCGGAGTCATCGGCATGGCCCTGGGACGCTGCGCGGACCGACCAGGGTTCGCATCGTCATCGCGGCAAGCGAGGCAGGCCCAGGGCGCCGACTGGGCGCTCCCGCACAACGAGGCACCCGCGATCAGCCAGATCCTGAACCGCCGGATCGCCGCCGCTCGCCAGCGGCGATGAGCAACACTTGCCGTCGCAGGGACTCCAGGAGGAAGCTGAAATTCCAGCAACCATAGGAGTTCTCGTGAACGCGCACACCGAGAAACTGGACCATGAGCACCTGCCGGATGACGGGTGCGCAACTGTTCAGCACGACGATCACACCGACCATGTCCACGATGGCGAGCAACACGAAGAGAGCAAGGTGCACGCGAAACACCCGAGCGCGCACACCGACGGCGACGGCTGTGACACGGTCCAGCACGAGGACCACGTCGACCACATGCACGACGGCCACCGGCATTACCAGCACGGCGATCACGTCCACGAGCACTGATCGCATCGGTGCGCCGCCCGATCGCGGCCGGCGAACGAGGTCCGGGCCCTGAATAGCCACCCCCGCTGCCTCGCGGGCAGCTAGACAGGGGTTACACGGCTGGGTTCAGCCGCAGACCCGGCCCTCCGACCGCGCCCCAATCCTCGGGAGCCTTGTCCTCAACCGACTCGCTGAAGCACCAGCCCCGGCCGGTGAGATCACGGACCACATACTGACGTTCCCCAAAGAGGTGTGTTGCCGGCTCCTGCACGATCTCCGCACCATGAGCCAGGCTCCGTGCCGCATGCGCATCTACATCGTCGACTCGCACCATCACCTGATCCGCGCTGCTCGGATCGACGTCGGACTGAGTGATCGCGATCGCCGCCGTCGGTCCCACCGCCAACTGAGCCCGATGATCACCGATCTGCCACCGCCGTACACGTGGGCGGCGCCGTGCACGCGGTCAGGAGGCGGCGGCTTCGCGTTCCTTGCGGGCGGTTTCGGCCTTCTCGGCCTGCCAGCCGTCCTCGTTCTTGCCGAGGCGCCAGTAGCCGGACAGCGAGACGCGCTTGCGATCCAGACCGCGGTCGCTGAAGAGGTGCCGGCGCAGGCGCATCACGAAGCCGGCCTCACCGTGCACGAAGACCTGCACGTCACCTGGGGCGAAGGTCATCGCTTCGACCGCCTCGACGAGCGCGTCACCGCGGGCGGCGGTCGCGCCGGCTCGGTGGAACCAGGTCAGCTCGACCTCACCGCAGCCGCTGAACTTCTGCTCCTCGGTCTCGTCCTCGACCTCGACGAACACCTTCGCGCGAGCGCCCGGCGGGAGTTGGTCGATGGCCGCACCGATGGCGGGCAGGGCGCTCTCGTCCCCGACTAGCAGGTGCCATCCGGCGCTGTCGTCGGGGGCGTAACCGCCACCCGGGCCACTGAACCAAAGCTCGTCACCGGGCTTGGCCGAGGCCGCCCAGGGACCCGCGATCCCCTCGTCGCCGTGGTAGACGAAGTCGATGGTCAGTTCGCTGGTCGCCTGGTCCCAGGCACGCACGGTGTAGGTGCGGGAGGTCGGCCAGTGCTCGGGTGGCAGTTCGGCCCGGACCACGGCCAGGTCGAGCGGCTGCGGATACGTCACACCGGCCTTCGGGAAGAGCAACTTCACATAGTGGTCGCTGTAGCCGTTGTCGACGAACTCGGGGCAGGTCAGCACCACCCGGATCATCTGCGGTGTCAGCCGCTCGGTGTGGCGGACAGCTGCCACCTTGACGGGACGGCTGCGGGGGGCGGGGCTGGTCACGCGACCACGGTCCTCTCGAAACAAGTCTTAGGCAGACCTAAGTTAGGGTAGCCTACGACGACCAGACCAGTGTCCGGGCCACCTCAGCCCTCGTCGTCGACTGTTCACCTGCCGGTCGCCTGCTAAGCGGGCACGCGATCTGTCCGGTGACGAGGCTGGCGGGATGAGCGGAGTCTTCGGCACGCCCAGGCGTCCGGCGTACGTGGTGACCAGGACCGACGAGGCCGGCCAGCCCATCTCGCTGGACCACCGGCGGCCGGAGAAGAAAGCAGTGCTGTTCACAGGCGCCCCGGGGATGGGCAAGAGCCTCGAGCTGGACCGGGCCCAGGCACTGGCCAGGCAGCAGGCCTGGACCTGCATCAGGGTCGACGCCTCACCTCGCGAGCCGCTGGAGAACCGCTTCGTCCGCGCGGTCAGCGAGGACCTCGGCGGGCTGCGCAAGAAGCACGGCTACTTCGGACTGCGGAAGCTGAAGAAGACGCTGCGTGATCTGACCCAGCGCAGCCGGAGCCAGCAGAACGGCGCGGAACTGCGGTTGGGCGTCGCCCCGGTCCAGGCGGTGGTGAAGAAGCAGTGGGAGGCGCCGGGCAAGGACGGCGTGGGCAGCACGCTGAATCAGCTCAGCGACAACCTCGGCGAACTGGCAGCCAAGAAGGGCCAGCCGGTGATGCTGATGGTCGACAACCTCGACGTCGCGTCCGACCGGGACCTGGCGGCGCTGACGGAACTGGCCGCGCACCTGGAACGCAACGACCAAGCGGTGTATCTGGTCGGCGCCGGCGGTGAGATGGCGATCACCCGGCTGATGCAGGCCTCGGGCGGCATATCGGGCATCGGGACGGATATGACGAACCGGTTCGATCTGCGTGAGTGCGGCCCGCTCACCGACGATCAACTCCGCCCCGCCCTGACCGAACCGCTCGCGCGGGCCGGCGTCCCCTTCTCGCCGGACGCGGTGGAGACCCTGCTGACTGCGGCCAACGGCAACCCGCGACGCCTGCAGGACCTCGCGATCACGGCGGTCGCCGTCGCGGGGCCGCCTGACGGAATCACGCCCGCCGTGGCGAAGAAGGCGACGGATCTGGTCAACGCACGTTCGCGACCGCTCTACCAGGCGGCGTGGAACAATTGCAGCGACGCGGAGAAGGACCTGCTGGCCAAGGTCGCTGTACGGGGCCCGCGCGGTCTTGGCATGCCAGGCGAGACCCAGGCGGCCGGTCCTGGCAAGTGGCAGGAGATCGACTCGGCCCGGCAGTCGCTAGTGGCCCGCGGCCTGCTGCGAGAAGGCTCGACCGGGCAGCGCGTACGGATGGCTGATCCCGGCATGCAGGACTGGGTCCACACCCGCGTCGGCCACTCCGCCGCCCATGCCGGCGTCGCCATCCCGATCCTGCAGGGGGTCGCGATCAACCAGCCCGGTACGCCGGTCGTCGGTGCGGCCGGAGTCCGTATGCCGGGAATCGGTGCGGCGGGAGTCGGCGGCCAGGGTCATGGTGCACATCCACCGATGCCACAGCAAGGCGCTCGCCCGGGAACCCCCACCGCAGCCCGGCCCGCGCACGGGACCAACTGGGGCACAAGCCGCTACTAGTGGTGTGTCTGGCAAACCACTAGTTCAGTCGGAGCAGCAGGCATCGTCGCAACAGCCTTCAGCCCCGGCTGGGGCGGCTTGGGCTTCAGCTGGGGCGGTTTGCTTGGCCGGGGTGCAGCAACCGTCGCCGCGCCAGGCCTGGACGCCTTCGCGGATGGCGACGGCGGCGATCACCAGTCCGGCGATCGGATCCGCCCAGAACCAGCCGACCGTCAGGTTCAGCACCAACCCGAGCAGCAAAACGGCCGACAAATAGGTGCAGAGCAGGGTCTGAGTGCCGTCGGCGACCACCGCGTTCGACCCCAACGCACGCCCGGTACGACGCTGCGCGAACGAAAGCAGGGGCATCACCACCAGCGAGGCGACCGCCAGGCCGATGCCGACCGGCGAGGAGTCTGGCGTGCTCTGACCGAACAACGCTCGCACCGACTCCACCGTCACGTAGGCCGCGAGCCCGAAGAACGAGAAGGCAATCAGCCGCAGGGCGCGCCGCTCACGTGTCTCCGGCAACGGGCGGCGGAACTGCCACAGGATGATGAGCCCGCTGCCCACTTCGACGATCGAGTCGAGTCCGAAGCCGACCAGCGCGACCGATCCGGCGACCGTGCCAGCGGATATTGCGACCGCTGCCTCGACGACGTTGTAGCCGACGCTCGCGGCAGCCAGCAACTGCGCGCGCCGACCCAACATCTGGCGTCTGGTTGCCTCATCCGGCGCTGCACTCGTGAAGGGGAGTGACACGTGCTGGGTCATCGACACTCGCCTTCCGCGTCTGGACGGCAGCAGGCCGGGTCGACGGCAAGGACGACGTTCAGCAGTTCGGTCAGAGCGGTGCCGAGACTGGGGTCCGCCAGTTCGTACCGGGTTCGGCGCCCCTCAGACTCGGCCACCACCAGGCCACAGCCGCGCAGGCAGGCCAGGTGGTTCGACAGCGACTGCCGGCTGACACCGATCTGCTCGGCCAGATCCGCCGGATAGCTCGGCCCGTCGTGCAGGGCGAGCATCACCTGCGTCCGGGTGGGGTCGGACAGCGCATGGCCGAATCGGGCCAGCACCTCACTACGGCTGATCGTGTCCACCCGCAGTACGTTACAGCCTTTGATGTATTCATCGGAAGCTGTATCGCAGGCACACCGGCGCGATTGCCTACAGGTGGTCGGGGTTGTTCACATCGGCAGTCGAGATTCCCAGTTGAGCGCACGCGGCAAGGAGTCTCTGATCCCCGGCCGCAACCACGAGGTCCTCCTCGACCTGCTCCGCAGCAGCACAATGCACTGCGTCATAGCCCCGGAGGGACATCATGCCCCCTGTGGCGATATTTGGTGACTCTATTATGGCCACAATACCTCTGGATGATTGTCAGACGGCGAAGACCTGGGCGTCGTCGGCGAAGGCTTTGAACTCGAGGGCGTTACCGGCCGGGTCGTGCAGGAACATCGTCCACTGCTCGCCGGGCAGGCCCTCGAACCGCAGGTAGGGCTCGATCACGAAGGCCGTGCCGGCCGCCTTCAGCCGGTCGGCAAGAGCGTGGAAATCGGGGATGGTCAGGATCAGCCCGAAATGCGGCACGGGCACGTCGTGCCCATCGACCGGGTTGTGGATGGCCTGCTGCCGCCCGGGCGCGAGGTGGGTCACGAACTGGTGGCCGCGCAGGTTCCAATCGATCCAGGTGTCGGAGCTGCGGCCGCGCTCACACCCGATCACGGAGCCGTAGAACTCGCCGGCGGCGGCGAGATCGTCGACCGGCATGGCGAGATGGAACCTGGGCAGCGGCAGGGTCGATTCAGTCATACCTTCAACCTATTGCTCCGCCCGCCCGGGCCCCAGCGGTATCCACAGGACGGTCAACCGAAGCACCAGGAGCGACGAATCGCCGAGAGCTTTCCACAACCGCGGAACCTCTCGGCGATTCGTCTCTGGCAGAGATCAGGGCCAGACGGAGTTGACCCATTCCGGGTGGTCGATGAACGGGTTCCGGTTGTGCTGCCAGTTGTCGAAGATGACCTGGTTGCGGCGCTTCTCGAACGCGTCCGGCGGATCGGCCGCACTCCAGGCCTTCAGCACGGTGAGCTTGCCGATGTACGGCGCGGACCCGTTGTTGACGGAGTTGTTCGGCTCCAGGTCGGCGAATCCGTCGCCTCCGTCGTACCGGACAGCCATGTAGAAGATCATCCGGGCGACGTCGCCCCGGACGGCGGGGCGCGGATCGAAGGAGTCGGCATCACTCAGGCAGCCGGGGCACTCGGCCACCGTCGAGCCACCGTTGTCGAAGTCCTTATTGCCGCGGACCGAGTTCACCGTGACGTCCTCCGGCCGGAGATGGTGGACGTCGGTGCCCGGGCCGGTCACGGTACCGAAGTCACCGTGAGACTTTGCCCAGACGTGTTCGCGGTTCCAGTCGTTCGCGTTGCCTCCGTTGGTGTTCTTGGCCTGCGAGCGGCCGGAGTAGAGCAGCACCACGTTGTTCGGGTTGGCCGGGTCCTGGTCGGTGTCCTGCAGCGCGCTCCAGACCTGGTCATAGCTGAGCTTGGTCTGGCTGGAGATGATCGTGTGCAGCGCGGACTTCAGCGCCGGGCCGGTCTTGCCGATGGCGTTCGCGTAGTAGTCGCCCGGATCCGGGCCGCCCGGATCGGAGCCAGTGCCGCCGCTGAACGCAGTCGGGTCCTTCAGACCGGGATGCGAGAAGTACGCCGCCAGCGTGCCGGTCACGGAGATCTTGGCGCCGAGCAGACCCGGGTTCGACTGCAGCCCGTACGACGCGCGGAAGGCGCTCGGGATCTGCACGTAGAGCATGGCGGAGGTACTGGTCTGGCTGCTCGTGTCGGCCAGGGCCAGCGCATAGTCACTCGGGAAATTGCTCCGCACCACCGTGCTGGTGGCAGTCGGCTGACCGACGACGTATCCCTCGACTGTGGCGACGGACCCGTTCTGCTGCTGGATCGCCGTACTGACGGTGATGGCAGC
>JAWWOY010000017.1:0-4486 GCA_033851195.1 Kribbellaceae bacterium
AGGCCGGCTGCCGCCGCGACCAGAGCCGAGGCCCGGTGGTCGGGATGGATATGCGCGGCAACGGTCCGGGCGCCCTGAGCGGCGAGCCAATCGACCAGCCCCTGAGCAGCTTCCTTGGCGTAGCCGCAGCCTTGCCAGTTCGTGCCGACCACCCAGGCGATCTCAGCCGTGTCAGCGACGACCGTCGCCTGGACGTAGCCGATGAGCGCGTCACTCTCCAGCGAGCTGATGACCCAGTTGAGCCAGGATTCGGACGGATCCGGTGAGCCCGCGGTCTGGCGCTCGTACCTGGCCGCGAGGGCTTCGGCGGTAGCTGGCTCGCCACCCGTGAAGGCGTACAACTGAGGGTCGGAGAGGACCTTGGCCATCTCCTCGGCGTACCCGACCTGCAGCGGGAGCAGGGCCAGGCGATCAGTGTCGATTCGGGTCGCGATCACCAGCACAAGCTACGACGTGGTTGTGCGCCGGGCGGTCCGGCCACGCCCTGCTCCGTCGATCCGTAGGGTGAGGTCATGATCGAGATCGATTGGGCCGCTCTGACCGGCCGCCTGCGCAGCAATGCCACCGACGAGGCCGGGTGGACGGAGTCGGTCGCCGCCGGCCTGGTCCGTGACACCGACCGGGTGGCCGTCGATGTCGGCTGCGGCGCCGGCGGGATGGCCAAGGCCCTTGCTGCTGCGCTGCCGGCCGGAGCGACCGTGGTGGCGATCGATGCCGACCCAGACGTATTGGAGGAGGCGCGCAGCTATACCGGCGACGCCGTACGGTGTGAGGTGGCGTCGCTCGACGACGGGGCCGAGCCGTTGCGGGCGGCAATCGCAGCGCCGGCGGATCTGATCTGGGCGTCGGCTTCGGTGCATCACGCGGCCGACCAGCAGGCCGCGATCGACGCGCTTGCCTCGTTGCTTGCCCCGGGCGGCCGGCTGGCGCTGGCTGAAGGCGGACTGCCGTCGCGGAATCTGCCGTGGGATCTCGGAATCGGCGAGCCTGGCTTGGAGTTGCGGCTCGACGCGGTGCAGGACAGGTGGTTCGCGGCGATGCGGGCGGCACTGCCTGGTTCGGTACCGATGCCCTACGGCTGGACGGATGCGCTGGCTCGCGCTGGGCTGACCGGGGTCAGCACCCGGACTGTCCTCACCGAACAGCCGGTGCCGTTGTCCGACCTGGATCGGGACCGGGTGGTGGCGCAGTTCCAGCACCGGATCGAACGGCTCCGGCCGTCGGCTGAGCCTCACCAAGGACACGGGCACGGACACGGGCAAGGACACGGGCACGGGCACGCTCCGGTGGATGTCATGTTGCCGGCCGAGGACCTGGCGATCTGGGAGCAACTGCTGGACCCGGACAGCCCGCACTTCCTGGGACGCCGGACCGATCTCGCCGCACTGTCTGCACGCAGCATCCACGTCGGTCAGGCGCCCGCCTGACGGGACCTGACCCGGCAGCGACCGACGTACCGGGCTGAGAGAATCGGTGGCGCCACGCCCGGTATTACGGCTGCCGGACGCGAGGAATGCACCGACCCGCCGTAAGGTGGATCTTCATGAACGACCGGCTGGTATGGATCGACTGCGAGATGACCGGGCTGGACCTGGTGGCCGACGCCCTCATCGAGGTCGCCGTACTCGTAACCGACTACGAACTCAACGTGCTCGGCGAGGGGATCGACCTGGTGATCGCGCCGCCGCCTGCTGCCCTCGAGCAGATGGGCGACTTCGTCCGCGACATGCACACCGCCTCCGGGCTGCTGAACGAACTGCCTGACGGCATCCCGCTGGCCGACGCGGAGCAGCAGGTGCTGGACTTCGTCAGCGGATATGTGAAGGAGCCGCGCAAGGCCCCGCTGGCGGGCAACTCGGTCGGTACCGATCGCACCTTCCTGGTGCGGGACATGCCGAGGGTCGAGTCACACCTGCACTACCGCAACGTCGATGTCTCCTCGATCAAGGAACTCGTCCGGCGCTGGTACCCGCGGGTCTACTACGCGACACCGGCCAAGAACGGGAACCACCGTGCGCTGGCCGACATCACCGAGAGCATCGCGGAGCTGCGGTACTACCGGCAGACCGTTTTCGTGCCCCAGCCGGGTCCGGACACGGACACCGCCCGGGCCGCCGCCGCGGGCCTGGTCCCCGACCCGATTTCGGGGATCTGACCAACGTCGCTATGATTGCTCAGCCGCTTGGGTAACCAGGCGGGCAGGTACTAGACATGGTGGGTGTAGCTCAGCTGGTAGAGCTCCTGGTTGTGGTCCAGGAGGCCGCGGGTTCAAGTCCCGTCACTCACCCCATGCAACCCGGGCCTTCCGAGGCCTGAACCTGGAACTGCCCCCAGTGTGGGGGGCAGTTCCAGTGGCACTTCAGCCGGGGGACTGCATCAGTTCTCATCGGAATGAGTTCGCTGATCTGCCTTGTGATGGTGCAGATCGTGTCCAGCTCTGAATCCGATGGCCAGCGCGAGCGCGGCGAGGGCGGTCGGCAGGGTGATCGAGTTCCGAGGTCCAGCATGAAGACGGGCACAGGCGATGCCGCGGCGATTCCCACTGGGCTTCCAGTAACGACGTGTGCCGCGATTAGGAGGATTCGCGCGGGGTGCCGATGCCGCGATCACGACCCCGTTCCACGACCGAGTCCGAGGTCGTGTCGGGGGTCTCCAACCATCGCGGCGGGGTCGACGATCCGGTCGAAGTCCTCCTTGGAGACCCCTGCGGCCAGCGCTGCCTCCCGGAGCGTCGTCCCTTCGTCGTTGGCCTTGTGTGCGATGGCGGATGCCTTGTCGTAGCCGATCGTCGGGCTGAGCGCGGTGACGAGCATGAGCGACCGACCGACGAAGGCGTCGACTTGGGCGTGATCGAGCGTGGTGCCGTCGACGCTGTAGCGGCGCAGCTTTTCGCACGCGTCGGCCAGGATGCCGGCCATGTGGAGGATGTTGTTGATAATGATGGGGCGCATCGCGTTGAGTTCGAAGTTCCCCTGGGCCCCGGCTGAAGCGACGATCGAGTCCTCGCCCATGACCTGCAGGCAGACCATGACCATCGCCTCCTGCTGCGTCGGGTTGACCTTCCCCGGCATGATCGACGAACCGGGTTCGTTGGCGGGCAGGATGAGCTCGTGCAGGCCCGCCCGGGGGCCCGACGCAAGCCAGCGCATGTCGTTGGCGATCTTCATCAACGCGACGGCGAGGCCCCGCAGGCCGGCGCTGACCGCGACCATCGGGTCCAGCGATCCCTGAGCGGCGAACTTGTTGGGCGCGGTGATGAGTGGCAGGCCGGTCAGCTCGGCCAGCTGCGCTGCGATCTCTTCACCGAAGCCGTCAGGGGCGTTCAGTCCCGTGCCGACGGCGGTGCCGCCCGCGGCCAGCTGGTGTACGGCGGACAGTGCATCGGTCAATCGGGCACGCGCGTCGCGCAGCTGGTAGGCCCAGCCGGACCACTCCTGTCCGACCGTCAGAGGTACCGCATCCTGCAGGTGTGTGCGACCGATCTTGATCACGTCCACCCATTGCACGGCCTTGTCGTGGATCGCCTGGGTGAGCTGGTCGACGTTCGGCAGTAGCTGCGTCGTCACCTCCAGCGCAGTGGCGATGTGCATCGCGGTGGGGAAGGTGTCGTTGGACGATTGACCCAGGTTGACGTGGTCGTTGGGGTGCACCGGTTGTTTCGTGCCAAGCGCGCCGCCGAGCAGTTGGCTGGCGCGGTTCCCGATGACCTCATTGACGTTCATGTTCGATTGAGTGCCTGATCCCGTCTGCCATACATAAAGCGGGAACTCCGTGTCGAGTCGGCCCGAGATCACCTCGTTGGCGGCTTGCACGATGGCGGTGGCGCGATCGTGGTCGAGGCGGCCGGCGCGCTGGTTGACCAGTGCGGCGGCCTTCTTGACGTATCCGTAGGCGTGGTAGACCGCCTTCGGCATACGGTCGTCACCGATCGAGAAGTGAATCAGTGATCGCTGGGTCTGCGCGCCCCAGTAGTGCTCGGCCGGTACCTCGATCTGGCCCATCGAGTCGCTCTCGGTGCGGGTACCGGTGGCATGGGTACCGATCGGCAAGGGGGCGAGGCCATTCTGCGTGCGGATGGTCATCGCGCCACCTCGTCGGGGTAGACAGGCAGCCACATAGCGTCCTGCACGGCCTGGACGACGTCCTCATGCTTTGCTTGAGCAACACCCTCGGCTACGGCCTGCTGGACTACCGCCACCGCGACCGTGGCCGAGACGGCACGCAGGCTCGCCACATCGGGCAGTACCGACGCACCGCGGGTGGAGGTGTCGACCAGTCCGGCGACCGCATCGGCGGCTGCGCGGATCATTCCCGGCGTGACGTGGCGTGCGCGGGCAACCACTGTGCCCAGGCCGATGCCCGGGAAGATCGTGGCGTTGTTGGCCTGTCCGATCTTGTAGTCCACCCCGTCGTGTGGCACTGGCCCCCAGGGGGTGCCGGTGCCGATCAGCGCTCGGCCGTCGGACCACCGGATCAGGTCAGCGGG
>JAWWOY010000048.1:0-7439 GCA_033851195.1 Kribbellaceae bacterium
AGGATGCCGCGGAACTGCGCTTGGCGCTGGGCTCGCATGGCGTCGTAGCGTTCGGCGCCGGTGGCGGTCAGGCGGAGCAGCCGGGCGCGGCCGTCCTCGGGGTCGCCTACCCGTTCGATCAGGCCCAGCCGCTCGAGCTGGGCGAGGCCGCGGCTCACCGTGGACTTGTCCAGGCCGAGGGCGAGCGACACGTCGGAGGCCCTGACCCCCGCACCACCACTCGCAGTACCGAGCTCGATCTGGGAGATCAGCGCGTAGCCGGCCGCGTCCATCTCCGGGTGCACGCGGCGGGCGAGCAGCATCTGCGCCGAGCGGGCCCGGCGCAGCAGGATCGACAACTCCTGCTCGACGTCGGCGATCAGCTGAGTGGCCTGCTCCGGCCGCTGGGCGACCACCTCGCTCACCGGACCACGACGCCGGCGTCGCGCAGCGCCGACTTCACGTCGGCGATCCGCAGCTCGCCGAAGTGGAACACGCTGGCTGCCAGTACTGCGTCCGCGCCCGCCTCGACCGCGGGTGGGAAGTGCTCGGGTCGGCCCGCTCCCCCACTGGCGATCAGCGGGATGTCGACCACCGCGCGAACCGCCCTGATCAGGTCCAGGTCGAACCCCTGTTTGGTCCCGTCGGCATCCATCGAGTTGAGCAGGATCTCGCCGGCCCCGAGCTCGGCGCCCTTGCGGGCCCACTCGATCGCGTCCAGCCCGGCGGAGCGGCGACCACCGTGCGTCGTCACTTCGAAGCCGCTCGGCTGGTCCGCGGCGCGGCGTACGTCGAGCGACAAGACGAGCACCTGGTTGCCGAACCGGTGCGCGATCTCCTCGATCACGGCCGGGCGGGCGATAGCGCCGGTGTTGATGCCGACCTTGTCCGCCCCGGCCCGGAGCAGCCGGTCCACATCGGCCGCCGCCCGCACGCCACCCCCGACCGTGAGCGGGATGAACACCTGCTCAGCCGTCCGCCCGACCACCTCGTACGTCGTCTCGCGGGACCCCGACGACGCGGTGATGTCGAGGAACGTCAGCTCATCCGCACCCTCGGCGTCGTACAGCTGAGCCATCTCCACCGGGTCCCCCGCGTCCCGCACGTCCACGAAGTTGACACCCTTCACCACCCGGCCGGCGTCAACATCCAGACAGGGAATCACCCGCACAGCAAGACTCACGCGGTCAGGGTACCGACTCGGGCCAGTAGCAGGTCAGGACGTCCATCGCAATGGGTACGACCTCCGGTCAGACCGCCGCGAGCACTGAAGGCTACGCCCCCGAAGAACCAAAGTTCCTTGGGAACCTAACAGATTCGCCTGATCGCTGGACACTGGAGGTTACACCCGGCACACTCCTCGTAGTTGGTTGCTTTCCTCCCGAAGCTGAGAGGTTCCCCGTGACTATCCGCCGCACTCGCGAGCCGACCGCCCAACGATTCCGCGCCCGCCGAGCGCGCCCCCGCGGGTAACTCGGCGCCACTCTTCGGCCCAGCTCGGAGACCGGTATCTCTCCTTGGCAGCCGCCCGAACGCCACCGCCTGTCCTTCCAGGGTTTCGTCATTCTGCGAACCCGTGCACATTTGAATGAAAATGTGCCGACTGGAAGCGCAATGTCTCGACCAGAGACCGGCCCACGTTCTCGTGGACCCGTTTTCCCATCCGCCCCGGTCATCGACAAAGTGAGGTAGCAGAAATGCAGGTACGCGCTCCCAATGGTCAGCGTCTGTCCGTCGAAGGAAATCCGTGGCCCTTTATCGGCCGCTGGGCCTACATCTCCTGGCTCTTCGGAGCGGGCGGCGGGCTGCGGTTCAACGTCACACCCGCCGGGTCCGCCGAGATCGTCACCAGGGAACTCGGCGACTGGCCCCGGTTCAAGGTCCGTGAGGTCGCCTTCAACTCCGGGCGCATCATGTCGATGGAGGACCCCGAGAACGGCGGCACGAACCTGGTCTGGGTCGGCCCGCACAACGAGGTCTCCAGCTACGTCGGCGGCACGGGCGTTCCCCTCGAGATCTACATGGACATGCTGGCCAAGTTCGACATCGAAGACGCCGTGGAGGGCCTGACCCTGCTGCCGCGGGCCGGCTCCGGGCTCCAGCACGGGAAGATGCTGGCCACCAACGTGATCGACCAACTGTGCTCGGTGCAGATCAAGCCGGTCGCCGATGCCGCCGAGTACATTCCCCGCTCGAAGGGGAAGCAGGTCAGGGGTGGTTCGATGTGGCGCTTCGACGATCGAGACGAAAACGGCGGACTGCGCACCCGGTCGGCTTTCGTGGTCAATGACAGCACCGCGACGTCGATTATCACCTACCAGCCGGAGGACCCGAAGTTCATCTCCATCGCCGGCTCCTTGACCTGCTCACTGGGTCATTGACATGCAGAGCGCGATCAATTCACTGGCAGTGCTTTCTTTCCTGGGCACCGCACTACTCTTCTTCGCCTTCTCCGCATTACTGAAGACCGTTCGCGAATTGCAGGCCGGTCTGGTGCGGACACAGTCCGGCGCACCGGCGCCGAATGTCACCCGGTCCAATTCCAGGTTCCGGTCGGACGACGGACTGCCGACCTTCGTCCTGGTGGTGTCCGAGCGCTGCAACAACTGCCGCGATCGCACTCGCCGCCTCGTCGAGGTGGCCGGGGTCGCCGTGGCCGGCCATGTGGTGGTGCTCTGCGCGAGTGGCTGCACCGACTGGGTCCCCGACTCCGAGGTGACCCCGATCGCGGACGCCGACCTGCTCGGTGTGCTCGGCGTCGGCGCGATGCCGTCGCTGGTCAGGTACGCACCGGACGGCACCGAGGAGTGGCGCCGGGTGGTCGGTTCGGACGAGGACCTGGACGCCCTGCTGGGAATCGACTCGAAGACTTCAAGCCCTGTTGCGATGGAGGTTGACGCATGACTACCACTGACGCCGCCCGGTACTGGGCGGCCGTTCCGTCGGCGGACGAAGAGGCACCGGGCCTCGGCGTGGCTGTCCGCAAGGCGAGCACCTCGCTCGGCAAGGTGAAGCCGTCCCGGCGGACGATGTTCAAGTCCGCCGGCGCACTCGGCGGCGCGCTCGCGATCAACATCCTCTCCGCCCTACCCCCCAGCAAGGGGAACACCGCCAGCGCGAATGTGGGCACCGAGCACCTCAGCTGCGCCGGCTACAACAACTGGGCCGGCTATGACAACAACACCAAGATTTGCGTCGGAGGCGCCTACTCGAGGAGCTACTGCGGAGGCGACGGCTGGTTCTTGAGAGGCTCCGGCACCTGCTGGAACTCCTACGCGATCTCGATCTGCGGCACAGGTAGCTATGCCACCCGCAACGCCTGGCGCTGGACCTACAGCGGCACTCCGTACCGCTGTGCGGACGGGGAGACCGCCACCTGCGGTGGTTCGGTCTACTTCAACATCTGCTCCTGGTCGAACCCTTGATCGTCAGATTTCCCGCAACACGGGTCGCGACAGGTCTGGTGATCAGCGCCGCACTTGTGCTCGCGCTGCACCAGATCTGGAGCGGCTCGCTCACCCCGGCATCCTGGCTACTGCTGGGGATGATCTCCGCCTTCTCCTTGTCGGGCTCCGTTTGAAGCCTGAACTCAGCTGATCTGCTGAGCTCGTCGGTCTGGCGGGACAAGTTACCCATCTTCGTCGTCGGTCTCATCACCGGCGCGTTGTTCTCCGGTGTCATCATCGGCGCTCTCGGTGGCCTGGCGTCACCGGTGCCGTCCTGGTTGCGGCTTGGCGTGCTGGCTCCTGCGCTGGCGGTCATCTTGGCCTTCGAACTGGCCGGCAAACCCCTGTCGCTCCCGCAGAACCGTCGGCTGGTCCCCCAGTCGGTCATCCCGCACAACGAGGTGCGTGGGCCGTTGCAGTTCGGCTTCGAGATGGGCACCGGCGTACGGACCTTCGTGCCGACGGCCCTGCCGCACGCCCTGGTCCTGCTGGTGGTGCTGTTCGGTGGGCTAGGCCCTGGTCTGTTGGCCGGCCTGGGCTTCGGCCTCGGCCGGGCCATGATGCCGACCGCCCGCTCACTCAGCGGGGACCCGCAGGGATGGGACCAGGCGATGCTGGGCTCGATGACCCGGATCGGGCGCACCAGTGCCGTCGGCTTCCTGCTCTGCCTCGCTGTGCTCTTCATCCCCTGACGAGATAGGACCAGCCGTGATCGACGCACTGATCGCCTGCTTCGGGCTGGCGGGCGCCTTACTACTGCTGCTGGCCGCGTCACGCCGGGCGTCCGGCAGCGAAGGTCTGGCCGAGGTGGTCAGGCAGCACGGTCTGCTGCCTGACCGCCTGGCCCGGCATGCCGCGGTCGGCACGCTCTTCGAGGCGGTGATCGGGTCAGCCCTGATCGTCGGCTGGCTGTCCGGCCGCGGCTGGTTGATCCAACTCGCCGCGACAGCGGTGGCCACCTGGTTCTTGTTCCTGGCGGTCTATCTGGCCGTGCTCCTGCACCGCCGAGGGCGAGTGCCTTGTGGATGCCTGGATGACAAGAGCCCGGTGACTCCGGTCAAAATCATCCGTGCGGGGGTGCTCGCAGCGGCTGCCGCAATGCTGGCATCCGGGCTGCCGGCACTCCCACCCGAACTTGCCGCCCGGCTGCTGTACGTCGCCGCCGGTGGCTTCATCGTCGTCCTGCTGATCACGGTCGACCGGGTGGCCGAACTGGTGGATGCGCCGCCGGCTACCGGAAGCTGATGGCGTACTCGCCCTTCGGCACGAGTTCACCGATGACCGGCGCGCCGGGGATCTCCCCGGCGATCAGCAGCCCGCCCGAGGTCTGCGCATCGGCAAGCAGCAGTGCCTCGTCACCGTCGATCCCGCTGAGGTCGGCGTGCGGCGCCACCCAGTCGAGGTTCCGGCGGGTGCCACCGCTGACGTAGCCGTCGCGGAGTGCGTCACGGGCGCCGTCCAGGTAGGGCACCGAGGCTGCGTCGATGACGGCACTGACCCCACTGGCACGAGCCAGCTTGTACAGATGGCCGAGCAGGCCGAAACCGGTCACGTCGGTCGCGCACTCGACCCCGCCCGCCAAGGCAGCCCGCGAGGCGTCCCGGTTGAGGGCGGTCATCGTGTCGATCGCCTGCTGGAAGACCTCCCCGGTGGACTTGTGCCGGTTGTTCAGCACCCCGAGGCCGAGGGGCTTGGTCAGCGACAGGGGCAGGCCGGCCCGGCCGGCGTTGTTGCGCAGCAGCCGGTCCGGGTGGGCCAGGCCGGTGACCGCGAGGCCGTACTTCGGTTCCGGGTCATCGACACTGTGACCACCGGCGAGATGACAACCCGCCTCGTGCGCGACGGTGAGTCCACCGCGCAGCACCTCGGCGGCCAGCTCGAGCGGAAGGACATCGCGCGGCCACCCCAGCAGGTTCACCGCCACGACCGGGCGACCACCCATCGCATAGACGTCGGACAGCGCGTTGGCGGCAGCGATCCGGCCCCAATCGAACGGGTCATCGACCACCGGTGTGAAGAAGTCGGTGGTCAGGACGGTCGCCAGACCGTCCTGGATGGTCACCACGGCCGCATCGTCACCGTCGTCGAGGCCGACCAGCAACTCACCGGCGGGATCGGTGATCGGCACCGAGCCGATCAGGTCACCCACGATCCCTTCGAGTTCGCCCGGCGGGATCTTGCAGGCACATCCACCACCGTGGGCGTACTGGGTGAGCCGTCTGGCCGCTGTCATTGTCATTCATCGATCCTCCCGCAAGACAGGTCCGCTTGCCCGGTCTGATGCAAGAATGTGGCGATGATGCGTGGAGGCGTACTCGGCCTGGTGGCCGGCCCGGTCTTCAACACCGGTGAGCGGCAGTATCTGTCGCTGGCGGGTTCGATTCCCGTCCGCCTCCGCCACCTGACCGGCAGCCGATGAGCGTGGATCCGCGTCGCCGCATTCCGCGCACCGACGACGTACTGGCCGATCCGTTGCTGGCCGAGGCTGTCCGCCTGTTCGGCCGGGAGCGGGTGAAAGCCGTCGTCACCTCCGCGCAGGAGCGAGCACGAGCCGGCCGGCTGGCGCCGGAGGCGGTGGTCGACGCCGTGCTCGAATCCGTACAGACACCACCGCTGGGTTTCCGCGCGGTGCTCAACGCCACCGGCGTCATCGTCCACACCAACCTCGGCCGTGCTCCCCTGTCGACCACCGCCCGGGCCGCCCTGGTCGAGGCCGCCGGTGCCACCGATGTGGAGTTCGACCTCCACACCGGACAGCGGGCACGCCGCGGCCGCGGCACCCTGGCCGCACTCGCCGAGGCCGTCCCGGCTGCCGGCGGCGTCCACGTTGTGAACAACAACGCCGCCGCGTTGCTCCTCTGCGCGTTGACGCTCGCGCCGGGCCGGGAGATCATCCTGAGCCGGGGCGAGATGGTGGAGATCGGCGACGGCTTCAGGATCCCCGAACTGCTCGCCTCGACCGGCTCGGTACTCCGCGAGGTCGGCGCCACGAACCGGACCTCGCTGCGGGACTACCGCGACGCGATCGGTCCGGACACCGGGTTCGTCCTCAAGGTGCATCCGTCGAACTTCCAGATCACCGGATTCACCTCGGCCGTCGAGGTCGCCGAGTTGGCCAAGCTCGACGTACCTCTCGTGGTGGACATCGGATCGGGACTGCTGACCCCGCATCCGCTGTTGCCCGCCGAACCGGATGCGGCCACCGCCCTGCGTGACGGCGCCACCATCGTCACCGCGAGCGGCGACAAGCTCCTCGGCGGCCCGCAAGCCGGGCTGCTGCTGGGCGAGGCCGCGGTCATCGAACGGCTGCGCCGCCACCCAGCAGCCCGTGCCCTGCGAGTCGACAAGCTCGTCCTCGCGGCACTTGAAGCGACCCTCCGGGGCCCCACGCCACCGGTCAGGCGTGCGCTGGACACCCCGGCGGATCAGCTCCGCGCGCGGGCGGATCGGCTGGCGGCCGCCCTGTCGGCACACCACGTCGATGCCGCGGCCGTGCCGTCTCGCTCGACCATCGGTGGCGGTTCGGCACCCGGCGTCGACCTGCCGAGCTGGGCGATCAGCCTGCCTTCCAGCTACACCGTCGCGCTGCGCACTGCCGCCCTGGCGGTGGTCGGCCGGGTCGCCGACGGCCGCTGCCTGCTCGATCTGCGCACGGTCGATCCAGAGGACGACGACCGGCTGCTGGCGAGCGTGACGAAGGTGCACGACGCCTGCACGTGATCGCTACTGCGGCCATGTCGACCACGGCAAGTCGACGCTCGGCCAGGCGCTGATCCGGTCATTTCCAGGCGCGGCGTTTCTCGGCGGGAGTCTTGAGCGGGGCGGTCTGTTCCCAGACGCGACGCCAGCGGGCGGCATCCGGCCCCGACTGGGATGGCGAGGTGCCTGCGGCGACCCGCTTGCGCGCCTCCCACCAGGTCGAGGCCTCCTCGTCGAGCAACGCCGAGACGGCCGCGGAGATCTTCGGCGCGAACTCGCGGGCGGACTCCCCCTCGGCCGGGCGGAGCGCATCGC
>JAWWOY010001108.1:0-3286 GCA_033851195.1 Kribbellaceae bacterium
ACCGAGTCGATCTGCCGCGACACCTCCGGATCGAACTGCATGTTGCTCATTCCTCCTCCTTCCACAGGTGGCCTTCATCATCGTCCGTGCAGGGACCATCTGGGAGGGCCCGGGCACGCCAATTCGAACCTGCCCCGTGCTGCCCTCAGGACACTACTGTGGTGGCGGTGCGAGGTTGGGGTCATCGAAGACCGCCGTGAAGCCGTGAGAGACTCGCATCCAGCGGATGCCCTCCTATGCGGAGATTTTGTGACCGTCGCAACGACTTCGGTCGCGGCAGGGGGTACCGAAGGCTTAGGCCCGGTCCCTGCGCCGCAGCGGCGTCTTCGTCGTCCCGCCGCTGTCCGTCGTCGACTGGGGCGTCGGGGCGAAGGATCTCCTCAGCGACGAGCGCGTCCACCCGTGGCTGAGCGCCGCACCGGCGTACCACTTCGGTCTCACCGACCGGGGCCGCATCGCCCCCGGCCTGCGAGCCGACCTGGTCCTGATCGACGGTGACCCGACCACCGACATCACCGACCTCCCGGCCGTCTCTCACCGGCCGGACCGATCAGCATCCTGAGTGCGCGTCGACATCGTCGGTGGACTCAGGTTGCCGTATTCGCACCGATAGCGAGGTTGAAGCAGGCGGACGCCCGCCACTCACCAAGCGGGGCAAGCGCGGAGCGGCCTCGCCTGCTGATGGGGCAACTCCGCACTTGCCGTGCTTGGTAAGTGACGGGCGGTCCCGGTTGGTCAGTGGGCCGGGGCGAAGTTGATGAAGCCGACGATCTCGCGGATCTTGCCGTCGGCATCGAGTGTCACCACATCGGTGCCGCCGGCAACGGCCGGCGCACCCTCGGTGGCCAGCTCCCAGCTCCAGCGGAGCCGGTTGTGGTGCTCGTCGATCTCGCCGGCCAGCTTGAAGAAGTAGCCGGGGAACATCTGGTGTGCCGTCTCGACCATCTTGGTCAGGCCGTCGTGACCGTTGACCTCGAAGCTCGGGTCGACGAAGGCACCGTCGGCGGACCAGGCGCCGCTGATGATCTCGGCCCGACGGTCGGCGTCGGCCTCGTTCCACATCGCGAAGTACTGGTCAGCCAGGGCAGCAGGGGTGGTGGTGATCATGGTGTCTCCTCGTTCAGTTCGGTTGATGACCAGAACACTGCCGCTGCACCCTGCGAACGGTCGATGACGTCGGAGGTAATGGCGAGTACCACCTCAGCGGTTACGGTCTGAGGCATGACTGCGACAGCCGAGGAGACGTTCCAGCGCCCCGTGGGTGAGCTGCTGCGCGGCTGGCGGGAGCGCCGGCGGCTCAGTCAACTCGAGCTCACCTTGCACCCCGACGGGATGGCCGGCCGGATCACCAACCTCAGCGAGATCCGCGCGAACGTCCTCGGCTCTCTGCAGCGTCAGATCGCCAGTACGGCGGACCCGGACCTGCAGGACTTGTACGACGAACTGCGCGGGTACTCCACCGACGACAGGTCGAGCGTGGAAATCCCGGCGCCGAGCGAGATCGTCGTACCGATGAGACTCCGGTACGACGACCGGGAACTGTCGCTGCTGACCACGATCGCAACCTTCGGCACGCCGCTGGACGTGACCGTTTCGGAGCTGATGATCGAGTCGTTCTTCCCGGCCGACGGCGCCACGGCCGAAGCCCTCAGGGACCTGTAGGTTCGCGCCCATGGGAGAACCGGGCAATGAGCTGATCGACACCAAGGAACTACTTCTCGGCTACCTGGACTACTACCGGTCCGTAGTTGAGGCCAAGCTCAATGGGCTAAGCGAGGCCGACCTGCGGAAGACCCGGCTGCCGTCCGGCTGGACCCCATTGGAGTTGCTCAAGCATCTGGTCTTCATGGAGCGCAGGTGGCTGCGCTGGGGGTTCGCCGGCGAGCCGGTCGATCGGCCGTGGGGCGACTCGGGCGACGATCCCCAGGGGCGTTGGCAGGTCGACCCGGATGAGGGCCTGGCCGACCTGTTGGGCCTGCTGCGAGCCGGTGCCGAGAGCACCCGCGCGCTGGTCGCTGGTGCCGAGTTGTCCGAACTGGGCGCGATCGGCGGACGGTTCAGCGCCGACAACAGGCCGACGCTGAGCTGGATCCTCTTCCACGTGCTGCAGGAGTACACGAGGCACGCTGGTCACCTCGACATCGTGCGCGAACTCGCCGACGGCTCCGTCGGCGAGTAACGGCACAACGGCCGGACCGCTTGGCAGCGGCCCGGCCGTCTGTGTCCGTCGGCAATCCTTACGGGTGTGTCGGCGGCTTCAAGGTGGGAAGCGTCGGCAGGCTCGGCGTCCCGGCGGGCAAGCTCACCTTCGGCAAGCCGGTCGGCTTCGTCGTCGGCACGGTCGGCAGCTTCTTGACCGGGAGGCTCGGCACCGTCGTGGGCAGGTTCGGCTTGGAGGGCAGGTTCGGCTTCGAGGGCAGGTTCGGCTTCGAGGGCAACTTCGGCTTCGAGGGCAACTTCAGCTTCGACGCCTCGGCCGGCACGCACGGCAGCGACGTCGGCTTCTTCACGGACGGCAGGTCACCCGGCTTCACCGGCAGCGTCGGCTTGACCGGCAGGGTCGGCTTCGCGGGCAGCGAGGGCTTCCCGGTCGGCACACCAGGCACGGTCGGCTTCGGCACCGTCGGCAGCGTCGGCTTCCCGGCCGGAACCGTCGGCAGCGTCACCTCCGTCGTGGGGACGGTCGGTGGCAGCGTCACCTTCTCCGGCAGCGTCGGCTTCACCGGCAGCGTCGGCTTCACGGGCAGCGTCGGCTTCACCGGCAGCGTCGGCAGAGTGGTCGGCACCGTCGGCAACGAGGGCTTGCCAGCCGGCACACCCGGCACGGTCGGCTTCGGCACCGTCGGCAGCGTCGGCTTCCCGGCCGGAACCGTCGGCAGCGACGGCTTCCCAGTCGGGACGCTGGGCAGACAGGTCGGCAAGTCCGTCGGGAGGGTGGGCTTCGCGGGCGGAAGGCTGGGCAGCGCATGCGGCTTCGAGTCGCCCTTGCCCGCCAGCATGTGGCCGACAGCGGCGGGACCGCCGACTGCCATCGATACGCTGGCCACGGTGCCGGCCAATGCGGTCACACCCGCGATGCCCAGGCCGCGGCGGACCCACGCAAAGCGGCGTCCGCGACGCATGAGGTCACCAGCGTCCGGCTGCCACGGCTCGATCTCGTAGTCGAGCGCACTGCGCACCCGTTGCTCGTCGGTCATGCTTGTCCTCCAACGCTTGTTTCCATCAGGTCAGGTGACAGCCGCAGCTTGGACAGCGCCCGGGATGCGGTGCTTTTCACCGTTCCGGC
>JAWWOY010000061.1:0-5043 GCA_033851195.1 Kribbellaceae bacterium
TCAGCGCCCAACGGATCGTTCGAGTGAGGCCGTCGCCCGCGGCGCGCACCACCGTGGCCTCGGCCAGCGGCAGATAGGGCAGCCGGAGCGGCCAACGTGTCCACCACGGCAACAACCCCACCGCTGCCGCCGACAACACCCCGTACGCCGGCCGGGCAGCCAAGGGCACGGGTGGCCCCAACAGAATGAAGCGAGCCGCCTGCCTTGCCTCAGTGGTGCCGCGCAGTTCTGGCCGGTAGTCCGTCAGCATCTGGCGCAGTTCTGACTCGGTCGTCGGCGGATCCATCACACCGAGAGCTCGAGCGACCCTGGCTGCGTCCTCGACGTACGCGTCGCGTTCGGAGGCGTCGAGCGGGGCGGCGCCGTACCGCTGGTGTGCAGCCAGGAAGCTGTCCACCTCAGCGACGTGGACCCACCGCAGCAGGTGCGGGTCCGAGGCGTGGTAGCGGACGCCGTCGGGGCTGCTGCCGCGCACGCGTTCGTGCACGGCTCTCACCCGGGCGACCGCCGCCTCCGCGTCCGCCGCCGCGCCGTACGTCGTGATGGCGAGGAAGTAGCTGGTCCGCCGCAGTCGGCCCCACGGGTCGCCGCGGTAGCCGGAGTGAGCCGACACGGCCGCCATCGCGAGCGGGTGCAGTGATTGCAGCAGCAGCGCGCGAAGGCCGCCGGCGAACACTGAGGCATCGCCGTGAACTCGCCGGATCGGCCGGTCCGGCGCGAACCACCTGGGCCCGGGGGTGTTGTGGACCCGGGCCTGCTCGGCGCGGGGGTCCGGTCCGGCCACCTTCGTCATGATCATCCGGGCCAGCCCGTCCCTCAGCGGGTCGAGCAGTCCCGACGGAATTGCTGCCTGGGTGGTGGCGGCCATGTACCCAGTCTGCCTCTCACTCCAAGCCCTTGGCGACCGTGGTTGCGTTGTGGTGGGTCCACTCGTCGGTCAGGATTGAGTAGAGCAGTGAGTCGCGCCAGTTGCCATTGGTGAAGACGTGATGGCGGAGGCGGCCTTCGTAGCTGAGACCGAGACGCTTCACGACAGCGATCGAGGACTCGTTCTCCGGGCCGATCGCGGCACTGATCCGATGTAGGCCCAGGGTGCCGAAACCGAACTGCAGCATCTGCCGGGCGGCGTCGGTGGCATAGCCGTTGCCCCAGTGGTCGGCGGCGATCGCGTAGCCGAGCTTGGCTGCCTTCTCGCCGGCCAGACCGAGCCGGATGAAGCCGATCAGCCGGTCGTCTCCCCGACGGGTGATGGCGAGGTAGTACTCCTCGCGGGGATCCAGTTGGGCCCGCTCGACCGCGCCGTTGACCGTTTGCAGCGCCTGCTCGCGGGTCCTGCTGTCGAAGGCCAACCAGGTCGTCACTCTGTCGTCACCGACGATGGCGAGGACGTCGTCGACGTCGTCCAACCGAAACTCGCGCAAGCTGCTGCCATCGCCGGCGAGGCGAACGGGGTACACGCGTTCTTACCGCGGGAACGTCTGCATCGGGGTCCTGGTGAACATCTCGATCTCTTCCTGCATTTCACGGGCGTCGGCCGCGTGCCCGGACTGCCGCAGGGCCTGATGCACCCGGCGGGCGGAGTGGACCACACCGTTGATCCGGCGCTCGGCCGGCAGGTCCAGGACGGGGGCGATCGCGGCGGCGGCGCCGTCGAGCTCGCCGTTGGCGATCCGGCTGATCGCCATCGCGGCCTGGCTGCCGGCCGCGTCACCGAAGGCCCACTCGGGGTGCGACTGGTCGGCGTATGCGTCGACGGCCTCACGGGAGACGCGCCCGGCGTTGTCGACCTCGCCCGGCAACCAGGCGAGCGCATCGGCCGCGTAGTACAGCTGCCGATTACGGCCGAAGGTGCACAGGCCGCCCATCTCGTCCAGCTCGTCGTTCTGCACCGAACCCCAGGCGCTCTCGGCGCGCTCCAACGCCGCGTTGGTGGCGTCTGCGTTCCCGAGTGCGGCCCAGGCCCGGGCCTCGCTGACCGGGAGCCAGACGCTGGTGGTGCTGTTGGCCTGCTCGGCATAGCCGGCGCCCAGCTGGGCGTAGCGGACCGAGTCGTGCGGGTTGCCGGCCCAGTAGGAGACCAGCGACTGCAGCCCGCGGACCCAGGCGCGCAACCCGTGGTGGTCGGCGTTGTCGGCGCACATGAACGCGGTCCGGGCCTGGGTCAGGGCGGCGTGCGGGTTGCCCAGGTCGTGCGAAGCCTTGGCGAGCAGACCGCCGGTCACGCCGCCGAGGAAGTAGAGCTGCCGCAGGTGCTCCGGGCGCTGCCGGCTCTCCAGCAGCGCGAAAACGAGATCCTGGGTCTCGACGAGCTGGCCCAGGATCTCGGGAAGTGGGCGTTGCGGATAGGCCTTCGCAACGTGCCTCACGTCGTCGTACACCTGTTCCATCGCCTCGTTACCGAGGCCGGTCTGGGCTGCGAGGGCGAACGCCCTCGCACGGCTGGCAGCCATGTCGAGCACCTCCATCTCATTACCTGTCGTGATCCGTCCACCCGCAACTGCAGGCACCACCTGGCTGGCCAGCTCGGGGACGTACGGGGCGAGGAGTTCCTCGACCGGCTTGCCGAACATGCGCTGCAGGGTGCGCCGGGTCTGTGGAGTGGTTCCTGCGCGCTCGCCCGATGCGAGGCGCCGCAGGTGCCGCTCGGTGATGGTTCCACCCAGCTCGACGAACTCGGCGACGATCTCGGAGTAGGTCTGGTTCCTGCGCTGGATCAGGTGCGCAAGGACCGTCCTTGGCGTATACCTACCCGCCATCGTTCCTCCAGTTCACGTCAGATCAGACGTTGTCTCGGCTGATGCTCCACGACAAGGTGCAGTCCTCAAGATGTCCGCGAGAGGTCCTGGAGAGGTCCGGTCCAGGTCCTAGAACGGTCACGGTCGGTCTGTGCACCATTACTGCTATGACAACCAGTAAGTCCAACTGGTTGCAAGCCCAAAGAGTTACGGGGTGAGAAGGCAGTGACTGTGGCAGAAATGACGTCGAAGCAGCACCGGCGCAGGGTACGGGTCTGGTTCGGCGAGCACGTGATCGCGCAGTACGTCGCGGAGGCACCGCTGGCAGCGCGGTACGAGCAGGCAATGCGGAGGCGTTTCGCCGGCCTCCGGGTCACGAACGACCTCTTCGGCCCGCAGGAGAACGCGGGCAACTGATCTCGTCGGGTCCTCCTCAGGGGCCCGGCAGTTGCTCCTGGAGCACCTCACCTCCAGGAGCAGCGGTGAAGGTCCGGGGCACTCCTCAGCGCCGGACAAACCCCGGTGCGGTCCGGAGCACTCCTCAGCTTCGGACCGCACCACCACCGGCCCGGCTGGGCAGGCGGCTCGACCTCTGTATCGCCGCCGCCCGGCCGTTCCAACCCACCTCCTGGCCGACACCTCGGGCCGGGCGGGAACTGCGGCTCGCGACACCTCACCACGAGCCGCACTCCGAGGGTGGCCTACTCCGCTGTGTGACCGCCGCGCCTGGGCGGTCACACAGCGGAGCCATTTCAGGGCCCCTTCAGGTTTGTGCGACGTACAGCGCGAACGGCGCGTCCGGCTGGACCTCCGGAACCCCCTCGACCAAACCCGCCGCGGTGAACTCACCGGCCAAGGTCATGCCGAGGCGCTCCATCACCGCTCGCGAGGCCAAGTTGTGCCGCTCGGTGAACGCAACCACCTCCCGGGCCCCGAGGGTGCCGAACGCGAACTCCAGGCCGGCCCGCCCGATCTCCGTGGCGTACCCCTGTCCGCGTGATTCCGTGCGCAGCGCCCAGCCGAGCTCAAGCCGGTCAGCGAGCCAGTCGCCGCGGTCGTCAAGCACATCCGTGATCCGGTGAGTCACCGCCCGGTCCGGCGCCAGTCGGGAGAGACCGCCGCGGCCGGCCAACCGGCCACGCTTGCGCTCGTAGGCCATCCACTTGCTGACGCCGTCCTTCTCCCAGGACGCCTGCATGTCCGCTGCCCGGCGTACCGACTCGGCTGTGGACCAGGCCCCGGCGTACCAGTTGGCGACCCACGGATCGGCCTGCAGGGCCTCCAGGTCCGCCGCATGTCCGGTCAGGACCTCACCTGGACCTGTGACCGGCTCGAGGCGCAGTCTCTCGGTGAACCGGGTCCGGACTGCCTGGGCGACGATGTCGCGCAGCCGCCGGTCCCCGTCGGTCCGATGTTGCATCAGTAACTCGAGTTCGTCCGGCCCGACCCACGCACTCGCGTCGTGCTTGCCCTGCTCCAGCCGCGGCCGGCCGAGGTCACCGTCGACTGTCACCAGGTAGTCCAACTCGCGGCGGACCACGCCCTGGTGTTCCCATTCCCAGTCGGTGACGACGGACTGGATCTCGCGGAGCCGCCACCCGGTCTCCTCTTCGAGTTCGCGGGCCAACGCCCGTTCAGGCGTCTCGCCGCGCTCGAGGTGGCCGCCGACGATGTCCCAGATCCCCGGTAGCAGGCGGCGCTCGGCTGTTCTGCGATGCACGAACACGCGGTGGTGCTCGTCCTGGATCAAGGCTCCGACGCAATCAACCGTACGCACACCCAGCACGCTAGCCGCCCTCATTGCACGCTGGCATGCTGTGCTGATGCGAGCGGACCGGGCGGTGTTGTTCAGGCTGGCAACGAATGAACGGCTTGAGCGGGTGGTGAAGGGGTTTCCGGGCGGCGAGGTGAACGCTTGGCGGGCCGCGTCCCGCTACGTGGCCGGCCGCACCCGCGACGAGGCCTTGAGCACCACCGACGACCTGCTGTCCGAGGGCCATGCCGTCAGCGTGGATCTTTTCGGCGAGCTGGTGAGTGACCCAGCAGCCGCTGCCCAGGTTGTCGAGGACTACCTCGACCTCGCGGCCGCTCTGCCCGAGCCTCCTGCGGATGTCTGGCTGTCGGTCGACCTGTCACACCTGGCGCTGGATGCCGACCCGCGTGGTGCGGCCGATCTGCTTGCCTCGCTGGTGTCCGCGCTGCCGCCCGGGCGGCGGGTGCAGGTGGGAGCCGAGGACGCGGCCCGGACCGACAGAATCGTGCAGTGTGTACTCGATGTCGCTGGCAACGGGCTGGCCGACCGCCTCGG
>JAWWOY010000104.1:0-7405 GCA_033851195.1 Kribbellaceae bacterium
CACTAAGCCGGAGTCACGTACGCGCCCGAGATACCCCCGTCGACCAGGAAAGTGTTAGCGGTGATGAAGGACGAGTCGTCGCTGGCCAGGAAGGCGACGGCGGCGGCGATCTCCTCGGGTTCACCGAAGCGGCCCATCGGGACGTGCACCAGCCGGCGCTGGGCCCGTTCGTTGTCCGCGGCGAACAACTCCGTCAGCAGCGGGGTGTTCACCGGGCCCGGGCACAGGGCATTCACCCGGATGCCCTGCCGGGCGAACTCGACCCCGAGTTCGCGGCTCATCGCCAGTACGCCGCCCTTGGAGGCGGAGTACGAGATCTGCGACGTGGCCGCGCCCATCACCGCGACGAAGGAGGCGGTGTTGATGATGGAGCCCTTGCCCTGGCGCTGCATGTACGGGATCGCGTGCTTGCAGCAGAAGAAGACCGAGGTCAGGTTGACCTCCTGGACCTTGCGCCACGCCTCCAGCCCGGTCTGGAGGATCGACCCGTCCTCGGGTGGGGAGATGCCGGCGTTGTTGAAGGCGATATCGACGCTCCCGAAGGTGTCGAAGGCTTGCCGGAACAGGTTCTCCACGTCGGGTTCGCTGGTCACATCGGTCGAGACGAACAGGCCGCCGACCTCGTCCGCGGCGGCCTTGCCCGCGGCCGGATCGAGGTCGCCGATCACCACCTTGGCTCCCTCGGCCGCGAGCCGCCGGACACTGGCCAGGCCGATCCCGCTGGCACCGCCGGTGATGACCGCCACCCGTCCTTCCAGCCTGCTCGCCGTCACGTCTGTCACTGTTCAGTCCTCCCGATTACGTCGCTGAGATGAAGATGTTCTTGGTCTCGGTGAACGCGTCCAGCGCGTCCGGTCCGAGCTCGCGGCCGAGCCCGGACTGCTTGTAGCCGCCGAACGGTGTGGAGTACCGCACCGACGAGTGCGAGTTCACCGACAGGTTGCCCGCCTCGACACCGCGGCCGACCCGCAGCGCCCGGCCCACGTCGCGGGTCCAGATGGATCCGGACAGCCCGTAGTCGGAGTCGTTCGCGATCCGGATCGCATCGGCCTCGTCCTCGAACGGGACCACCGCGACCACCGGTCCGAAGATCTCCTCCCGGACGGCTCGCGCAGCAGGCGAGACCGGGGCCAGCACGGTCGGCGGGAACCAGAAGCCCGGACCATCCGGCGCCGACCCGCGGAAGGCGACCGGTGCGTCGTCGGGCACGTAGGCGGCCACCCGCTCGCGCTGCTTCGCCGAGATCAGCGGCCCCATCTCGGTCGCCGGGTCACCCGGGTCGCCGACCTTGACCCCCTTCACCGCAGGCTCGAGCAACTCCATGAACCTGTCATAGGCGCGACGTTCGACCAGGATCCGGGACCGCGCGCAGCAGTCCTGGCCGGCGTTGTCGAACACCCCGTACGGCGCCTGGGCCGCGGCCTTCTCCAGGTCCGAATCGGCGAACACGATGTTCGCGCTCTTGCCGCCGAGCTCCAGTGTCACCCGCTTCACCTGGTCCGCACAGCCCGCCATGATCTGCTTGCCGACCGCCGTGGATCCGGTGAAGACCACCTTCCGTACGGCGGGATGCGTGACGAAGCGCTGTCCCACGACCGTGCCGGCGCCCGGGACGATCTCGAGCACCCCCTCCGGTAGTCCCGCCTCGAGCGCAAGCTCCCCGATCCGCAGCGCGGTGAGCGGAGTCAACTCGGCCGGCTTCAGTACGACGGTGTTGCCCGCGGCAAGCGCCGGGGCGAATCCCCAACCGGCGATGGGCATCGGGAAGTTCCACGGCACGATGATGCCGACCACGCCGAGTGGTTCGGCGAAGGTCAGGTCGACACCGCCCGCCACCGGGATCTGCTTGCCGAACAACCGTTCCGGTGCCGCGGAGTAGTAGTTCAGGACATCGCGGACGTTGCCGGCCTCCCAGCGGGCGTTGCCGATCGTGTGACCGGCGTTCTCCACCTCGAGCCGGGCCAGATTGTCCAGGTCTGCCTCGACCGCCTCGGCGAAGCGCCGCAGCAGCCGTCCCCGGTCCGCAGGTGCGACCGCACGCCAACTGCCGAAGGCCCGGGCGGCTCGCGCGATCGCCTCGTCGGTCTGCTGCTCCGTGGCCGGCTCGATCGTCCGGACCACCTTCTCCGTGGCCGGGTTGATCACGTCGTACGTCACCGGGTTCTTCTCCTCTCATTGCCTGTGTTCTGTCCCCGGCGAAGAACACCTGCGGCAATCAGGGCGGTGAACAGCCTCAGGTCGTCGGGGTCCTCCTCCGGATGCCACTGCACGCCGAGGGCGAAGTCGTGGCCGATCACCTCCGCGGCCTCCACGGTTCCGTCGCCGGCCCGGGCAGTGACGCGCAACTCGGAAGCAACCAGGTCGATCGCCTGATGGTGGTAGCAGTGCACGCTGGTGCGCTCGCCGAACAGCCGACCGGTCAGCGTGTCCGGCTCGACCTTCACCTCGGTCCGGCCGAACACCGCGGGCGACGGCCGGTGCTCCTCATGGGCGACCACGTCGGGCAAGTGCTGCTGCAGGGTGCCGCCCAGCGTGACGTTGAGCATCTGCAGGCCTCGGCAGATCGCGAGCAGCGGCACGTCCTGGGCCAGGGCCGCCTTGATCAGGATGGACTCGTGGTCGTCGCGGCCCGGGCGGGTGTCCACCGTCGCCGGGTGCGGCTCGGCGTCGTACGAGCTGGGGTCGACGTCGCAACCGCCGGCGACGATCAGGCCGTCCAGCAGTTCGAGGACGGTCGGATCGGTGCCGACTGGCGGGAGCAGCAGCGGCACGCCGCCGGCCGCGGCGACGGCGTCGAGGTAGACGCGCGGGAGCAGGGCGGCATCGCGTTCCCACACGCCCCAGACCGTCGGTTCGAGGTAGGTGGTGATGCCGATCCGTGGACGTCGCTCGCCCGGGAGCTCAGAGGCGTTCGAAACCACGGACCCGCTCCCAATCCGTCACCGCCGCGTCGTAGGCGGCCAGTTCGACCTTCGCCGCGTTGACGTAGTGGTCCACCATCTCGTCACCGAAAGCCGAGCGGGCGATGGAGCTCTTGCTGAACAGCTCCGAGGCATCCCGCAAGGTCGATGGCACGTGCGGCTTGTCGGAGGAATAGGCGTTGCCCTCGAACATGGGCTCCATCTCGAGCTGGTTCTCGATGCCGTACAGGCCCGCCGCGATCAGGGCCGCCACGGCCAGGTACGGGTTCACGTCACCACCGGGCAGGCGGTTCTCCACCCGCAGGGACTCGCCGTGGCCGACCACCCGCAGCGAGCACGTGCGGTTGTCCATCCCCCAGGCGACTGCCGTCGGCGCGAAGCTCCCGGGCACGAATCGCTTGTAGGAATTGATGTTCGGGGCCAGCAGATAGGTGAACTCGGGCAGGCAGGCCAGCTGGCCCGCGACGAACCGCTCCATCAGCTCGGAGAAGCCGTGCTCCCGGTCGCCCGCCAGCACCGCCGAGCCGTCGGTCGAGCGGAAGCTCAGGTGGATGTGGCACGAGTTGCCCTCGCGCTCGTCGTACTTGGCCATGAAGGTGAGGCTCTGGCGATGCTGGGCCGCGATCTCCTTCGCCCCGGTCTTGTAGATCGAGTGGTTGTCACAGGTAGCCAGCGCCTCGTCGTATCGGAAGGCGATCTCGTGCTGGCCAAGGTTGCACTCGCCCTTGGCGGACTCGACGTACATGCCGGACCCCGTCATCGAGTTACGGATGTCGCGCAGCAACGGCTCGATCCGGGAAGTGCCGAGCAGCGAGTAGTCCACGTTGTACTGATTGGCCGGCTCGAGGCCGCGGTAGGCCTTGTCCCAGGCGGACTCGAAGGTGTCGTTGAAGACGATGAACTCCAACTCGGTCCCGACGTACGCCTTCAGGCCCCGCTCGGCCAACCGCTTCAGCTGCGCCTTGAGGACCTGCCGGGGCGACGCCGGCATCGGCCTGCCGTCAAGCCACTGGATATCGCAGAGCACCAGCGCGGTGCTCTCGAGCCATGGCAACAGCCGCAGCGTGCTGAGATCGGGCGCCATCAGCAGGTCGCCGTACCCCCGCTCCCAGGACGACATCTCATAGCCGGCGACGGTGTTCATGTCGACGTCCACCGCGAGCAGGTAGTTGCAGCCCTCGGTGCCGTGCGGGACCACCTCCTCGAGGAAGTAGCGCGCACCGCAGCGCTTGCCCTGCAGGCGGCCCTGCATGTCGGTGATCGCGACCAGCACGGTGTCGACATGCCCGGCCGCCACCATGTCTCGGAGTTCCTGGACGGTCAGCTTGCCCGTGTTCGAGGCCATGGTCGCTCCCGGAGTGCATTCTATTGGTCTGCGGTCAGTCCATTAACCCAATCGTAGCGAGCAGACCTCAACCCGCGTCAAGCGCCCCGGATCCTGCGATGGGCGCATTACTGCCTTGACACCATCCGGACAGTAATCAGCTGGTCACTTTCCGGAATCGCGCTCAAAATCGGCTGATCCGGCCGCACCGCCCTGCGGCCCATGATCCGAGGAGCGCATCCATGCGATCACTCATCACCCGCCCCCGCACAAAAATGGCCGCCATCCTGCTGGCCGGCGCCGCCATCGCCCTCAGCCCACTCGGCGGCGCCGCCAGCAGCGCCAAGCCGGTGGACCAGTTGAAGTCCCCGGAGTGCCTGACCCCGGCCGCCACCGGCGGAACCGCCGCAGCCGCCAAGGGTGGGCCCGGACTGGACACCCGTGGCATCAGCCAAGCGGAGCAGCAGGCGATCGACGCCCGGACGGCCTCGATCCTGAAGTCAAAGCGTGCCCAGGGCGTCGCCCCCGGAGCCGGCAAACTGGCCGCCGCGAGCATCCCGGTCTACGTCCACGTGATGCTGAGCAGTTCCGGCGCCGGTGACGTCACGGCAAGCCAGATCACCCAGCAGATCGCCGTACTGAACAAGACATACGGCGGTCAGGAGTCATCCCAAGCGGCGAACACCGGTTTGACCTTCTACCTGGCCGGCACCAACCGCTACTACAACAGCACCTGGCACACCGACGGGCAGAGCACCACCTACCGGTCCCAGACCCGCCAGGGCGGCAAGAACGCGCTGAACATCTGGCTTCTCGATTTCGGTTACCTCGGCATCGCCACCTTCCCGTGGGACTACGCGAGCAACCCGAAAATCGACGGCATCCGGGTGCAGTACAGCTCACTGCCGGGCGGTTCGGCCACCAACTACAACCTGGGTGAGACCGCCACCCACGAGGCCGGGCACTGGCTGGGGCTCTACCACACCTTCCAGGGCGGCTGTACCTCCACGAACGACTCGGTGTCCGACACACCGGCCCAGAGCAGCCCCAGCAGCGGCTGCCCGACCGGACGCGACTCCTGCTCGCTCTCGGGCCTGGACCCGATCCACAACTACATGGACTATTCGTACGACTCCTGTTACAACCAGTTCACTCCGGGTCAGAGCACCCGGATGAGCAACGCCTGGACCGCCTATCGCGCGTGACGTGGTTAACCCCGGTCGTTTAGAGTGCCGCCGATGCGTGTCCTCCTGACGGCCTGCGCCACCACCGCACTGGTGCTAGCGGGTCCGCTCGCTGCGAACGCCGCCGACCAAGGCCCGATCAAGGGCTCGGTCGGCGGCGTTCGGCTGACCAAGGAGCCGACTGTGGTCGCTGACGGGGCGACGCCGCCGGCCGTGCAGGCGTCCGCGTGGGTGGTCGCCGACCTGGACACCGGCGCGGTGCTCGCCGCCAAGGCTCCGCACGCAGAGTTCCGGCCAGCCAGCACGCTCAAGACGCTCACCGCACTGGTACTGCTGCCCCGGCTGAACAAGGCCGACAAGGTGATCGGCACGACCCAGGATGCCGGGATCATAGGGAGCAAGGTCGGCGTCTATCCCGGCCTGCAGTACAGCGTCGACCTGCTCTTCCAGGGTATGTTCCTGGCGTCCGGCAACGATGCCGTCCACGCGCTCGCGGCGCACGACGTGGGTGGCGTGAATGCGACGATCCAGCGGATGAACGCGAAGGCTGCCGAGATCGGCGCGCTTGACACCCACGTCACCGACCCAACCGGGCTGGACGCGGACGGCCAGTACTCCAGCGCCTACGACCTGGCCCTGTTCGCGCGGGCCGGGCTGGGGCGGCCGGACTTCAGCAAGTACGTCTCCACGAAGTACGCCAATTTCCCGCTGGCCAAGTCCGGCAGCTACCAGGTGGCAAACCAGAACAAACTGCTGTTCGACTACGCGGGCGCGCTCGGGGTGAAGACCGGCTACACCACGCTGGCCCGCAACACCTTCATCGGTGCCGCCAAACGGGACGGCCACACGCTGGTGGTCACCCTGATGAACTCGCCGCACGGCGTCACCGAGGAAGCTTCGACCCTGCTCACGTGGGGCTTCAAGAACCACGACGCGCTGAAACCGGTCGGCACCCTGGTCAAGCCCTCCCAGGACGAACGAACCAACACACGTGGGGTGAACAAGACCGGTACGGGTACGGGTACGGGTACCGGGACCTCGCCGAAGCGCTCCAGGATCGTGCTGGCGCCGGGTCAAGCGGTCCAAGCGATCGCGCTGCGCATGCCGGTCTGGACCTACGCGGCGCCGGCGTTCCTGCTGCTGAGCCTGTTCCTGCGCCGCCCCAAGGCCCTCCGCGCCCGCGCCTCCCGCGGCCGCCGCCACTGACACCACCCCAGCCCAGCACACCGCCGTACAGCACCGACACCTGTACGCCGGCTCGGCGGGGGCGGGGTCACCTCTTCACATCTTCACAAGTTCCGCCGAGTCACGGACCGGCCGCGATGTCGCTGACGAGCTGACCGGACTCAGCCAGGAGATGGGCTTGCGCTGACGTGGCATTCTCGTCAGCGGCGGAAGGAGCGGACGGCTCGGGTGAGCTGGACGGCGATGGCCGTGGCAGTGGCTCCGAGGACTGCGCCGGCTGCTACCGCGACGGTGTCGGCCTTGCGCTCGGGTATCGGGATGACCTTGAACTTCTTGCCAGCTAGGCCCGGGTGCAGGGCGGCGGGCTGAGGTGAGGCGTCGTACGTGGCCGTGCTGGACTCTTTGTGCGAGGCTTCCTCGGCCTCGGCGGCGCGCTGATCCAGCGTCGCTTCCTTGGCCCAGGCGGCGATCAGCATGATGACCCGCGTCATCAGGTAGATCCAGACCAGCAGGGCCAGCGGCAGCGCCAACGCGCCGTAGGCCTGGTTGTGGCGCAGGACGGTGTTGACGTAGAGGTTGCCGAGCTTCTGCGCCAGATAGAACACGACGCCTCCGGCCAGCGCCGCCCTCAGTGCCACCTTGCGCGGCAGGATGATCCTCGGCAGACCGGTCTGCAGGTAGAGGAACAACACCCCGCCGGTCAGGACCCCCAGCACGATGCTGATGGCCTGCAGCCCCCAGCTCGCGAGCCAGGTTCCGTCCAGGTCGGCCCAGGCGACGATCTTGCGGGA
>JAWWOY010000107.1:0-19129 GCA_033851195.1 Kribbellaceae bacterium
ACCGGCGCGTGCAGGCCGATCGCCATCACGTACAGTACGGCGGCCGCGACGGCCTCCGAGGCGAATCCGCGAGCCGGGTCGAGGTGGATGATCCGGCGACCGAGGGTGCGCATGATCCGCCATCCACCCGAGTAGGTGCCGAGCGAGATCGCGGTCGCAGCGGAGATCTTCACCCAGACCGGGATGCCCTGGCCCGGCTGGACGTGACCGGTGGACAGCAGCGCAAGGAAGATCACGCCCATCGTCTTCTGGGCGTCCTGCAGACCGTGACCGAGCGCCATCGCGGCCGCGGACAGGACCTGAGCCAACCGGAAGCCACGCGTCACCTTGCCCGGGTTGCTGCGGCGGAAGATCCACAGGATCGCCGTCATCAGCAGGAACGCCCCGACGAAACCGATCGCCGGCGACAGCACCATCGGGATGACGACCTTGTCCAAGATGCCGGACCACAGCACCACGCTGGCGGAGGCCAGGCCGGCACCCACCAGGCCGCCGATCAACGCGTGCGAGGACGACGACGGAAGCCCGAAGTACCAGGTGATCAGGTTCCAGGTAATGGCACCGATCAGCGCCGAGATCACGATCACCAGGCCGTGCGTGCCGGAGGGCGCGGTGATGATGCCCTTGCCGACGGTCTCGGCCACCTCGGTCCCCAGGAAGGCGCCGAGGAAGTTCATCACCGCCGCCATCGCCAGCGCGACCCGCGGGGTCAGGGCGCGGGTCGAGATCGACGTCGCGATCGCGTTGGCGGCGTCGTGGAAGCCGTTCGTGTAGTCGAAGGCCAGCGCGATGACGATGACCGCGATGACGAGCGCGAACTCCACGCTCAGCTCTCCTTGATGGCGATCTGCTCGACCGTGTTCGCCACGTGCTCGAACGCGTCGATGGCCGCCTCCAGCGAGTCGACCACGGCCTTGTACTTCATCACTGTAAGAGCGTCGAACTCACCACTGAAGAGCTTGGCGATCAGCCGCCGGTAGACCTGGTCACCGGTGTTCTCCAGCCGGTTGATCTCGATCCAGTACTCGGCCAGGTCCTTCATCGTGCGCAACCGCGGCATCGCCTCGGCGGTCAGCGACGCGGCCCGCTGCAGCACCTCGATCTGCTCGGCGACCTCCTCCGGCAGTTTGTCCAGCGCGAAGAGGTGGACCGAGTCGACGGCCTCCTCCATGAAGTCCATCACGTCGTCCAGATCGGAGGCCAGCCGGTAGATGTCCTCCCGGTCGAACGGGGTGACGAAAGTCGAGTTGACCCGCTTGATGATCGAGTGGGTGGTGTCGTCGGCCGCGTGCTCGGCGTCCTTCATCTCCTTGGCGATCTGGTGACTGGCCGCCAGGCCGGAACCTGCGGAGTTTCCGAGCAACTCGGCGAGGATCCGGGCGCCGCTGACAAGGTGGTCGGCGGACTCGGCGAAAAGGTCGTAGAACGTCGGGTCGTTCGGACGCAGACGTAACGGCACTTCAAACTCCGGGTGAACGAGGGACAAGCCGGGAACATGCTAGGGGCAACGGACCGTTGAAGGCGCACCCGCCCGATCAAAGTACCCCGAGACGAGGAACTCCACGCCTGGGAGACCCGGACTGCGATCGGAGGACCTCAGCGAGTGACTACCGCGTAGAGGTCGAACAGCCCCACGACGAGGACCAGACCGGCCGCCAGCCGCAGCACCCGATCCGATCCCAGCACCGCCGGCATGATGCCGGTACGGACCACTCGGCGGTAGACCGCACTCACAGCGGCCCAGCAGGACAGCGCCAGCACGGTGACCACGATGCCGAGCCCGAGTCGTATGTTCGATGTACCGTGTCCGGTGGCGAGCAGCAGGACCCCGTTGACCACCAGGCCGAGCGCTGTCCGCCGCCAGGCCAGCAGGGTCCGCTCGGGCTGCAGACCGGGGTCAGGCGGATTCATCGCAACAGGCTGAACAGCAGCCCGCCCAGACCGACCAGGCCGATCGTTGCCGCCAGCATCAACGGCAGCCAGGTCACCGGCAGCCGCGCACCTCGGCGCATCGCCACCAGGTTCAACTGCCAGCGGCGGAACGCGCCGGCGGTGGTGACGATCCCGGCTGTGACCAGGACCACGCCGATCACCCGGGCCGGCCAGCGTTCGCCGTTGATGTCCAGGAACTGTACGGCGGACAGCCCGCCCGCGTAGCAGGCGAGCGACGTCCGCAGATAGGCCAGGTAGGTCCGCTCGTTGGCCAGCGTGAACCGGTAGTCCGGCTCGACCTCCTCCTCCGGCGTACTCAACTGCAACTCACCAGGTGACGACGCTGTTTCAGGGCCAGGACCCGCCGGACGCTGCTCTTCAGCAGCGCCTCGAACGCCCTGTCATGCTGGGCTTTGTCCACCAGTGCATCAACCATCGTCTCGGTCAGTGCGGCCTTCGCGGTGATGACGATGTCGCCGCCCGCGGCCACGAACCGGGTGGCCCGCTCACCCGCCGGAACCGAGGCGACCTCGGCCGCGGCGCCGACGTCGTCCGTGATCACCACACCGCCGTACTTAAGGTCACCGCGCAGCATGCCCTGGATCACTGTGGGCGAGAACACCGCGCGGTGGTCCGGGTCGATCTTCCTGTAGGTAGCGGTGGAGATCATCACCATGTCCGCGCCGGCCTGGATGCCCGCCGCGAACGGCGCCAGCAGCGCGTCGCCGCGAACCGTGACGGTATCCACCACGCCGGATGAGAAGTCAGTGTTGCCGCGCACCCGGCCGAGGCCCGGGAAGTGCTTCACCGAGGTCATCACCCCGGCCGCATTCATCCCCCGGACGAACGCCGCGACGTGCTGCCCGACCGGGCCGGGCATGCTGCCGTACTCGCGATCCAGCGCGCCGATCGGAGCGTTCTCGTCGCCCACCTCAGCCGGTACGACGTCGGTGACGGGCGCCAGGTCGAGATTCACCCCGGCCTTCTTCAGTTGGCTGCCCCAGCCGGTGGCGTGGCCGGTCAGCTTCGACGTGGACCAGCCGCCTTGCACAGTGGCGGCCGGGATCCGGTCGAACCCGCCGCCTTTGAGCCGCTGGATCTGCCCACCTTCCTGGTCCGCCGCCACGAATGGCCGGATGCCGTGCGTCGTACCGGCGCGGGTGGCCGCGGCCATCGCCGTACGGGTGTGGCCGGCGCTGCCGCCGGTGCCCAGGAGTAACACGCCGCCGGGGTTCTGCGTGTCCACGATGGCCTGCTCGGACGACGTCATACCGCTGGCGCGGATGCCGGTCATGATCAGCTGGGCAGCCTGCTCGCGGAGCGGCAGGGAAGCCAGCACCTGATCCACACAGCTCCCGGTCGGCGTGCTGCTCGGGCCGACCGGTGTCGACTGTGTCGGCGTCGTCGCCGGGGGCTGGGATGAGGGCGCGCTGGTGACTGGCGTTGACGACGACGGGATCGTGGTCGCCTCGGTGGACTGGGCGGCTGTTCCGGCGTCACCGCAGGCGGTCAGAGCGAGGTACGCGGCAAGCAGGGACGGCACGAGCCGGCTTCGGGAGATCTTCATCACAGCCATTGTGGGCACACCCGCCGGGTCGTCCGGTCAGCGGCCTTCCCACCTGTCGTCGTCGTACGAGCCGCCGGAGTGCCGAACCAGCGCCGCGCAGATGTCGTGCAACTGCGCGACCTGTTCTGGCGTGAGCGCGTCGAAGACGGCCTGCCGCACAGTCTCGACATGCCCCGGCGCAGTCTCCCTCAGCTTCTGCCGGCCCTGGTCAGTGATGATGGCGACCTGACCGCGGCGATCGGACTCGATCCCCTCGCGGCGGACCCAGCCGCATTTCTCCAGCCGGGACACCGCGTGCGACAACCGGCTGCGCGAGCCGAGGGTGGCGACTGCCAACTCGCTCATCCGCAGCCGGCCCTGGTCGGCGTCGACCAGCCGCACCAAGATCTCGTAGTAGGTGTGCGGTATGCCTGCATCTCGCTGCAACTGCTGCTCGATCTGGGTATTGGCCACCCGCTGAGCCGCGATGAAGGCGCGCCAGGCCCGCTGCTCCTTCTCATCCAGCCACCGTGGTTCCGCCATGATCGCAGCGTAACGAGTACGGCGCCGCCGCGCTCTGATCACCGCACGATCTGAGCATCACGGAATCGGATCAGTGGCACAGCGACCGCACAACGGCCAGGCCGGCGACCGCCAGTGACCCGATCTGCTCGCCGAGCAGCGGACCGGCGACTGTGGCCACCCAGGAGCATCGCGGACGGATGCCGCCGGGCACGTCCAACCAGGCTCAGTCCGCTGTCACCGGTTGTCCACAAGGCCGGAAATCGGGGTCGCGGACGGCCGGTTCGCTCGTACTTTCTCTGTCGAGGAGGTGGGCATCATGATCATCCAGAACGACGGCTCCACCGAGCGAGCCGCGACCAATCAACCGTCCTTGCCGGACCCGGTGCTGTCGCCATTGTCCAGGGGGGAGGCGGTCCAGCTGTTGCGGCTGTCCCTGGAGGCCGCTGCCGAGCGAGGTATCGAGGTCAGCTACGACGGGGCCGGCGCCCTGGTGCTGGACTCCGGTCTGGTGGCCGGACTGACCAACCTGGCCCGGGTCGTGTCCGCACATCGGCAACACCGCTGGCCCCAACTGGTCGCGGCACACTTCGACCAATTGGCCAACAGCCTGAAACACGGACCACCACCACCGCCTGCGGATCCCTCGCGGGAGCTCTACCTGCGCCTGGTGCCGGCCGGAGCGCTGCCGGTTGAGTGGTGCGAGTCCGTCCCGGAGTTCGTGCCCGGACTCCTGGCCGTGCCGGCGACCTACCAGGACGGCGTGGTGGCGATGCACCTGCGCCCGGAGGACTTCGGGATGACCTGGCCGGCGGCTCGGGAGCACGGCCTGGTCAACCTACGACGCCTGACAGACAAGCTCGAGTACGCCGAGCACGACGGCGCCCGGGTGGCCTTGTTGAGCGGGACCACCTTCACCGCCTCCCGGGCGCTGGTGTTGGACACGGTGCTGCGCGAGTCCCTGCACGTCGAGAACCCGAAGTACGGCGTGCTGGTGGCAATGCCGGTGCGGGATCTGCTGCTGGTGCACGTGATCACCGACGAATCCGTGATCCCGGCGCTGAGCATGATGCTCACCCTGACGGACCGCTCGTACTCGCACGAGCCCGGCCCGCTCAGCCCTTGGGTCTACCTGGTCACCGATGACGGCTGGCACGCCGCGACCGACCAGTCCGACGACCAGTTCCAGATCCGTCTATCGGCCCGCATGATCGCCCTCGCCCACCAGATCGACGGCGACAAGCGGCCGGACGAGATGCCGGGCGGCGCTCCGAGGTGACCACAACTCCTTGGCCACCTCAGCGGGTGGACCGGAAATCCTTACCGGGCACGGAATTCGAAGTGCCCGGGCCAGTCGGCGTAGCGGATCCGGGTGATGGAGCGGACCTCGCCCAGCGTGCTCCACTCGTCCTTGCCGAGACGGGCCAGCGGACGCAACCGGGTGATCTCCGGGTGGTCGCCGTTCAGCACCGACTCGTTGATCGCGATGTGCCGGACCCGGCCGATCACCACCGTCGAGTCACCCAGCTCCAGCGTCGTGTGCAGGCCGCACTCGATCGCCACCGGGGATTCCGTCACCCGCGGTACAGTCACCGTCTTACTGGGTTCGGTGGTCAGGCCGACTGCGGCGAACTCGTCCACCTCGGGCGGGAAGTTCGTGCCGGTCGCGTTCACCTGCTCGAACAACGGCTCGGTCGCGAAGTTGACCACGAACTCCCCGGTCGCTTCCACGTTGTTCAGGCTGTCCTTGCGCCCGACCGACGTGAACTGCACCATCGGCGGACGCGCGCACGACACCGTGAAGAACGAGTGCGGCGCCAGGTTCAACACACCGTCCGCAGCGAGCGTCGATACCCAGGCGATCGGGCGCGGCACCACCACCGCGTTCAGAACTGCGTAGAACTCCCTGCTGCTGACCGTCCCAGGATCGAAGTCGACGCGCACAACCGCCAGTATCCCTCGCAAAGACGGCGATCAGTGGAGGTCAGGGCTTAGCCGGACACGACCCCTAGGGTTCCAAGCAGAAGGCACGGTCAAAAGGACAAGATTGGCGGGCACACCGAGATGAGATGTATCTATACCAGCGCTGTCGGTGGCAAATGACGACGCGGACGTGGGCATGACGCTGCTCAGACCTGATCCGCTGACGACCGAGGTTCTCGCCGCGCTCGCCCACCGGTACGGCGTACCTGCGACAGCGATCCGGGCGGTGCCGGGCGGTGTGGCCAACCGCGCGTTCTTGCTCGGCGACGACCTCTTCCTCCGGATCCCGCGTGAGCCCGCCTTCGTCCACGACCTGCGCAAGGAGGCTGAGGTGATCCCGGTGGCGCAGGCCGCCGGAGTGCGGACGCCGGCGATCGTGGATTTCGATGACTCCTGCGCCTTGATCGACTCGCCGTACATGGTCGTCGAGCGGGTGCGCGGTCTCGACCTGACACAAGCCGGCAGCAGCGAGAAAACGTGGTCCGAGCTGGGGCGTCAACTCGCGATGCTGCACGCGGTGCGACCACACCCGCTGCCGAACGTTGCCGCTGACGATGGTGGTGGCGATCCACGGCCGACGGTCGACGAACTGGCACACGCCGGTTATCTCGACCCCGGCACGGCGCGCTGGCTCACCGGCTGGTTCGACCGTCTGGCCGCCCGTTTTCCGCACGACCAGCCTGATGTCCTCTTGCACGGGGACGTAGCGCCACAGAACCTGCTGGTGGACGCCAGCACCGGCGAGTTCCGGGCACTGATCGACTGGGGAGACGCCGCCTGGGGCCCACCTGGCATGGAGTTCGCCAAGCTGGCCCTGGCCGACGTCGCAGCCACGTTGGCGGGCTACGGCGCGCGCGAGGCCGGCGTACTGGAGGCCAGCGCGCTCTGGTTTCACCTCAGCTGGGGCTTGAGCGGTATCGCCAAGGCCCCGCGGGCTGGCGAACGGCATTGGACCGCGCCACCGGCCAGTCGGCTGCTCGGCATACTGCGGTTTTTTGCCGGCTCTCCACCACCGCCATGGTCCGGGCTGGGCTGACCCAAGGCTTGATCCAGGTGTTGAGACGACAATCCCGGGCAGCGGACTTGTTACGACAAATGGCAGACTCGGGGTTCGTGAATGACTACGTAGCCGCTCAAGACCGGTACGACGACCAGATGACCTACCGCCGCTGCGGTCGCAGCGGGCTCCAGTTGCCGGCGATCTCGCTCGGGCTGTGGCACAACTTCGGTGACGACAAGCCGTTCGGCACGCAGCGCGACATCCTGCGCCGCGCCTTCGACCTCGGCGTCACCCACTTCGACCTGGCGAACAACTACGGCCCTCCGTACGGCTCGGCGGAGACCAACTTCGGCACCCACTTCGCCCGCGACTTCAAGCCGTACCGCGACGAGCTGATCATCTCGACCAAGGCCGGCTACGACATGTGGCCCGGGCCGTACGGCCAGGGTGGCGGCTCGCGCAAGTACCTGCTCGCGTCGCTCGACCAGTCGCTGGACCGGATGGGCCTCGACTATGTCGACATCTTCTACTCGCACAGGTTCGACCCGGATACGCCGCTGGAGGAGACGATGGGCGCGCTCGACGCCGCCGTCCGTTCCGGCAAGGCCCTGTACGCCGGCATCTCGTCGTACTCGGCCGACCGGACCAGGGAGGCGGCCCGGATCCTCGGTGAGCTCGGCACGCCGCTGCTGATCCACCAGCCGTCGTACTCGATGCTGAACCGGTGGATCGAGGAGGACCTGGTCGACGCGGTCGGTGAACTCGGCGTCGGTGTGATCGCGTTCTCGCCGCTCGCGCAGGGCCTGCTCACCAACCGGTACCTGGACGGCGTACCGGCGGACTCGCGGGCGGCGCAGGGCAAGTCGCTGAGCACCGACATGCTGACCGAGGAGACCCTCAAGCACGTGCGGGCGCTGGCCGACATCGCGGAGCAGCGCGGCCAGTCCGTCGCCCAGCTCGCGCTCGCCTGGACGCTGCGCGACCACCGGGTCACCAGCGCGCTGATCGGCGCCTCCAGCGTCGCCCAGCTGGAGGACAACCTGGCCACCGTGCAGAACCTCTCCTTCAGCCAGGACGAGCTGGACGCGATCGACGCCGACGCGGTCGAGGCCGGCATCAACCTTTGGAAGAAGAGCTCGGACAACTGATCACGATCCGTCACCGCTCCCGGCCGATCAGCCGGATTCACCGAGGCCGGGAGCGCTGACCGATCGGTAACAGAGCGTGCCGGCAGTTGCGAGGTCCGGCACCCCGGGCGCACCCTGGGAGGTGACCCTCCAACCCTCCCAGGAGGTGGTCGTCATGACCGTGTCGACACTCGAACGGGCCGTGACCTACGAACACATAAGGATCCGCGAGCTCGCTGCCCCGGCCCATGAGCCGGCCGCGGTCAACCCGGACCGAAGACACGAGACAGACTGGTTCTACGCCATCACGGCACAGCATCTCGCCGCGGCCGAGGACATCCTGCTCCCCCGGATCCGCAAGCTCACCGACGGGCCCACCCTGGTGACGGCGTACGTCGAGAACGCCCGCCAACTGGAGCGCTCACTGCGGTTCCTGAAGGCGCGCATCTACGGCGACAGCCGCGCCCAGTATCTACGCCACGACGACGTCTGGCGGGAGATCGACCGGCTGCTCGACGAACACGAGAAGCTCGAGGCGGCCTCCACCCGGATGCTCGGCGAACTGCTCGACGTCCAGGACATCAGCGCCCTGACGGCGGAGTTGCTGACCGCCGAGGAAGTGGCACCGACCCGGGCGCACCCATACTCGCCGCACACCGGTGCGGCCGGCCGGCTGGCACACCGGATGTGGCGGTTCGCGGACACCGCCTGGGACAGCGCCGAGGGCCGCGTCATACCGACCAGGTACCGCTTGCATCCGAAGCGTGACTCGACGCTGTCGCACTACCTGCTCGGCAGCCAGACCCCGGACGCGACGGCAGAACTGCCGAGGCCCGCACCGCCGGATGCCTCCGACGGCGCGGGCCCGGCCTGACACCCTGTCCCACTACGCCTTGTCGTGGGGTGGGCTTCTTCCCGCCTCCGCCGCGCCTGGGGTGCGGAGGTGGGACCTACGCCCTCCCCCGCTGCGCCTGGGTGCGGGGGAGGACTGTCTGTGGGGCCAGGCCTGCACCTGACCCGGTACCCAGGGACTAACGGAGTTCGCTGATCGCCTTCTTCGCGCCGGGGTGCAGGGGCACCGGATCGGTCTTGTCGGCGTTCTCGAGGGTGATGCCCTTGGCCGCCGCGTTCACCTGGACCAGCGCGTCCTTGTTCTCGTAGATCACCTTGGTCAGCTTCTGCGCAAGCTCGTCCGGCATGTTCTTGCGGACCAGCAGCACATTCGGCACCAGGATCGTTGCCACGTCACCCGGTTGCTTGTACACCGCCCCCGGAATGGCGCCCTGGTAGTAGATGGTGCCGTAAGCCTTCTGCAACGCCGGCAACAGGTCCGCGATCGGGATCAGCCTGACGCCCTTGCCCAAGCTGGTCATCAGGTCGGTGATGCCGGCGGTCGGGACGCCACCGGACCAGATCAGCGCGTCGATCGAGCCGCTCTTCATCTGGTCGACCGACTCCGGCAGGCCGAGCCGCTGAGCGGTGACGTCGCGATCCGGGTGCAGGCCGGCCGCCTCCAGCAGTCGCCGGGCGATCACCTCGGTGCCCGAGTTCGGCGAGCCGGTGGAGATCCGCCTGCCCTTCAGATCGGCGAGCTTCGTGATCCCTGACGACGCCCGTACGGCGACCTGGGTGTAGTTCGGGTAGAGCCGGGTCAGCGCGACGACGTCCTGCGGCGCCTTGAAGCTGTGCTGCCCCTTCACCGCGTCTGCGGCAGTGTCACCGAGTGAGAACGCGATGTCGTAGTTGCCCCCCGTCAGGCCCTGCACGTTCTGCACCGAGGCGCCGGTCTCGCTGGCGGTCGCCCGGTAGCCCTCGACCTTCGACGAGATCAACGAGGCCAGCGCGCCGCCGAGCTGGTAGTACACGCCGGTGGTGTTGCCGGTGGCGATGGTCAACCGGCCACCGGTGGCCTCGTTGTTGGCCTGGCGTTGTCCTCCACAGGCGACCAGCGACACGGTCGCGGCCAGCACGACCGTGACAACACAGAGGCGACGGATTCTCATCAAGTGACGGGTCCTTCCGTAGGGCCGGCCAGGCGCTGTCGCCGGACCAGGTTGATGACGACAGCGACCAGCAGCAGGCCGATCCCGACCACGATGGTGACCGGTGCGAGGTAGAGCAGTAACAGCGCCGCCGGGACGCAGAGCAGACGCTCGAGCCAACCGGTCCTGGTGACGATCCAGCCGCCGGTGACCACGGCCAGGGCCGCGACGGCCAAGACGGAGACACCGAGGGTCCAGCCCATCGCGAGCAAGCTGCCCTGCCCGAGCAGGTGCGAGCCGTTGTCGGTTAGCACGAACGCGAACGGAACCAGGAAGGCCGGCAGCGTGTACTTCCAGGCCTGCATCATCGTCGCCATCGTCTTGCCGCCGGTGATCGCGGCAGTCGCCACCGCAGCCAGGGCCGTCGGCGGCGAAACCTCGGACAACACGGCGTAATAGAAGATGAACATGTAGGCCTCGGGCTGGGTCACCCCGAGCTGCACCAACGCCGGCGCGATGATCACCGCGGCGATGATGAACGAGGCCGTCACCGGCACCGCCAGGCCCAGGACCAGCACGGCGAAAGCCGACAGGATCACCGTGAAGATGAGCACCGCGGTCTGGTTGTCCGTCAGCGCAGTCGCCGCGTTCACGATGATCTCGGCCAGGTTCAACCCGAGCCCGGTCTGGGTGGTGACCGCCACGATGATTCCGGCCACCGCGCAGGTCGCGGCCACCGGCAGCACCGATCGGGTGCCCTGGGCGAGCGCTGCGAACAACGGCTTGACCGTCAACCGGTGCTCGCGATCCAGAAAGGACAGCCCCAACTGGATCAGCACCGCATAGACCACGGCCTTGAACGGCGGCACATCCACCGCCATGAAGCCGATGATCACGAACAGCGAGAGGAAGTGGTAGCTGAAACGCAGCAGCAGTTTGCGCGCCGACTTGGTCGAAGGCTCGGCTGCTTCCGTGCCGTGCCGCCGGGCGTCCATCTCGATCGCCAGCAGGATGCCGAGGTAATACAGGATCGTCGGGATCACCGCGTAGCCGAGCACCGTCAGGTAGCTGACCTGCAGGAACTCCGCGATGATGAACGCTGCCGCACCCAGGGTGGGCGGCGACAGGATGGCCCCGATCCCAGCTGCGGCGAGCATGCCGCCGGCCGGCTCCGCCGGGTAACCCGCACGGCGCAGGATCGGCCAGGACACCGTGCCCAGGCTGACCGCCGTCGCCGTACCCGACCCGGACACGCTGCCGAGCAGGAAGCCGGCCAGCGTCACCGTTCGCCCGGGCGCCGTACGGCTGCGCTTGAAGGCGGCGAAGGACAGATCGATGAAGAACTTGCCGGCCCCCGAATAGTCGAGCACGGCACCATAGATGGTGAAGAGCACGATGTAGCTGGCCGCGACGCCCAATGGCGTCCCGTAGAACCCGGCCGTGCCCATGGTGAACTGCGCGATGATCGCGGAGAAGTTGAAGCCTTGGTGCGCCAGCGACCAGGTGTAGGGCAGGTAGCCGCCGTAGTACGCGTACGCGATGAACACCAGGCTTACCAGCGGCAGCACCCACCCCGTCGTACGACGGCACGCTTCAAGCAGGAGCACCAGCAGGACAGCCCCGGCCAGTACGTCGAGATCGGTGGGCGCCTGCCGTCGTTCCAGGAAGGCGTCGAAGTTCAGCAACGGGTAGAGGCAGGCCACGAGCGCCACTGCGGCCAGGGCCCAGTCGACGATGCCCGGGTTGTCACCCTCGCGCTCGCGCGCCTTGAAGGGGTTGAGGAAGGGGGGCACCCGCCAGCCTCGATAGCACAACAAGGTGATCGGGAGTACCGCTGCGAGAAAGATCACTAAATAGAACTGAGTGCCCGCTGAGAGTGGGAAGAAGACCTGGATCAGGACGCCGATGCTGATCACGGCACACCAGGTAGAGATCCCCAGGTCGAGGGCAGGGCGAAGCCGCCGAGCGGGCTTTTCCTGCTCGTACTCGGCCAGGTCGGATCCGGACAGCGACGTCGTCTCGCCCCCCGAATCGATACCGACAGTCATCACCCAACTCCTTCTTGTCGTCGGAAGATTAGTGTTGCCGACCACTCCATGCAGTCACGTGATTACGTCTTTACCAAGATCTGACACAGATGGACGCCTCCTGCCCTACGATCGCGGGATGAGCGGTGCGGTGAGGATTCTGCTGGTCGAAGACGATCTCGATATCGCCAATGCTCTGATACCTGCGTTGCGGCGGTACGGGCTGATGGTGACCCACGTCCGGACCGCGGCCGACGCGCTGGCGGCCGACCCGGGCGACCTCGTGCTGCTCGACCTCGGACTGCCCGACGGCGACGGCATCAACGTGTGCCGGCAGATACGCACGGTGTCGGACGTACCGGTGATCGCGGTGACCGCCCGGGGCGAGGCAGCCGACCGGGTCCGCGGCCTCCGCAGCGGCGCGGACGACTATGTGGTCAAGCCGTTCGCCATCTCCGAACTACTGGCCCGCATCGACGCCGTGCTGCGCCGGACCGGCCTGCTGCAACCCCGCCCCCGGGTGACCGTCGGCGACCTCACCGTGGATATCGAGGCCCGGTCGGTGCAGGTCGCGGACAAGCCCATCAGCCTGACCCGCAAGGAGTTCGACGTGCTTGCTGTACTGGCCGCACACCACGGCCGGGTGGTTCCCCGGGAACAGGTCGCGCTGTACGCGTGGCAGTCGGTCTTCGAGGCGTCGTCGCGAACGATGGACGTACACGTCGCCAGCCTGCGGGCCAAGCTCGGCCGGCCCGAACTGGTGCAGACCATCCGCGGCGTCGGCTACCGTCTCGGTTCGGACTGACCGTTGCGCCGTCGCCTGTTGCAGTCCCTCGTCCCGATGGTGGTACTGCTCGCCCTGCTGGCCGGCGTACCGCTGGCCAACTACGTCGTGACCAGCGCGGCCCGGACGCTGTTCCTGTCCCGGAGCAACGACGCGGACTGGTTCGCCGCGATGTCAGAGGCCCCGCTACAGTCCGGTGACATCGCCTCGCTGCGCGATATGACCGTCCGCTACCAGGAGCTCTACAACACGCCGGTGTTCATCGTCGACATCGACCGCCGGGTGGTGGCCACCTCGCGGTCCGGCGTCGACGTCAACCAGCCGGATCTGAAGGCCGAACTGGACCGCGCGCTGAACGGCCGGGCGCCGAACGAGCCACCCGGGCTGTGGCCCTGGCAGACCGGCGAGATGGTGGTGGCCCGCCCAGTGGTCAACAACGGCCGGGTGCTCGGTGCCGCCGTGCTGCGGGTCCCGACCGACCATTCCCGCAACGATGCCCGCCGGACCCTGCTGCTGTTGCTCGCCGGCTTGCTGGTCAGCGTCGCCGCGGTGGTGGTTGGTATCGTCCGGCCGGTCACCCGCTGGGTGCTGCGGCCGCTCAACGACCTCGACAACGCCACCCACCAGGTCACCCGGGGTGCGCTGGACACGAGGGTATCCACCGACGGCCGTGCGCCAGAGCTGCGCCGGCTGGGTGACAGCTTCAACTCGATGGCGCTCAGCCTGCACCAGGCCCGGCAGCGCGAGCGCGAGTTCGTCGCCGACGCCTCGCACCAGCTGCGGACCCCGCTCACTTCGGCCCGGATCCACATCGAAGGACTGTCCCGGTTGTCGCCGACCGCCCGCTTCGCCTTGAGCGACATCGATCGGCTCGGCCGGATCGTCCAGCGACTGTCCAGACTGGCCGGTTCGGACCGGCCGGGGGACCAGGAAGGCAGCGACGCCTCGCTGGACCTGGCCCAGGCCGTGAAGGAGCGACTGGTCGGCTGGAAGGCCGTCTACGCGGCCGACGACATGGAACTCGTCATCGGCGAGATGGTGCCGGGCGGCGTCGCAACGGAGATCGAGGTGGACGACATCCTCGACGTGCTGCTCGACAACGCCTCCAAGTACGGCGCGCCACCGGTCGAGGTCTCGGTACTGCGGGACGGCGACGAGGTGGTCCTGCAGGTCCGTGACCACGGCCTGGGACTCGGTTCCCGCGATCTGAAGAAGGTCGGCGAGCGGTTCTGGCGCAGTGCCCACCACCGCGAGATGCCCGGTACCGGACTGGGCCTGGCCATCGTCCGCTCGGAGGCGGCCAGGGTCGGCGGCCGCGTCGTCGCCCGGCCCCCGATCGGCGGTGGCCTGGTGATCGAGGTCCGCGTCCCGCTGATCGACGACTACATCTAGTGGTGTGGCCGGCCCGCACGGGACAGTAGCGGTTTGCCAGACACACCACTAGACGTGGTTCGCCTCGTACCAGCGCACGGCGGCGGGGTGCAGCGGGATCGGCATCGTCGCGATCGCCGAGCGGGCGTCCAGCGAGCCCGCCTCGGGATGGACCTTCTCCAGGTCGGCCTGACGCCGGAACATGGTGTTCAGGGTCCACCAGGCCCAGGAGTCCGAGAGGCCCCGCCGGGCCAGTAGGTAGTTGGGCACGGCCAGCGTCGGCACCGTGTTCGCAAGCCCGTACACCGACGGCGGGATGGACGACAGCACGTAGCCGCCGAACCGCCTGGCGGCCAGTGCTGAGGCCTGCTTGCCGATGTCCAGCAGCTTGAACCCGACCGTCTTCTGCAACGCCAGAATCGGGTTGGTCGGCAGACCGCCGCTCCAGATCATCGCGTCTATACCGCCGTGGGCCAACCGCTCCGTCGCGTCTTCGAGCTCGAGGTTACGAACCTGGACCTTGACCCCGGCCAGTCTCAGCAACCGGCCCGCCACCACGGCCGTGCCCGAATCCTGCGGTCCCACGCTCACGACCAGGTTCTCGAGTTGCTCCAGCGTGTCGGCCGTGGAACTGATCGGCACCACCACGTGGACATAGTTGTCGTAGGTCCGGGCCAGCGCCCAGAGCCGTAGCGCGCCGCTCTTGAAAGTCTCCTGGCCCTCATAGGCATCGAGGGCTGAGTCGGCCAGGCTGAAGCCCAGGTCTGCAGTACCCCGGGCCAGCATCCGCAGGTTCGCGACCGAGCCTTCCGTCCCGAAGGTGGACATCTGCACCCCGGTGGCCTCGGTGACCAGCTTCGCCAGACCGTCGCCGTAGATCTGGTAGACGCCGCCGGGGTTGCCGGTTGCCAGCTTCGCGGGTCCGGCCGGGGCCGGCTCGTCGCGGCGTCCCCGGGAGCACCCGGGGATCACCGCCGCGGCCGCGGTCGAGGCTGCGATTCCGAGCACGGCACGACGGTTCAGCAGGTGGGGGCGATCCATGAAGGACACCGTAGAGTGCCAGAGGTTCCGGCCGAAAGCTGCTTCAGTCCTGGCGCCGGTACCTCTTGGGCCCACCGTGCGCGCTGCATTGTTCACAGGACAGCGTCTGGACGGTTCCACGGTGGATGTGACAGCGTTGTCATGCAGTCGGCCGCTGGGGCCGGGAAGACCCGTCATCGGAGGATGATTTCGTGCACGACGACCGATCACTCATCGAGGAGCGGCTCAAGCGCGCCCTGCGGGAGCGGATCCGCCCCGCGATCTACGGCGCCGCCGTACCGCTGGACATCGAAGTGTGGCATGCGCCCGGTGAGCCGGTGGCGCCCGCCGAGGCGCTGGCCGCCGGCTACGAACCGGCCGAAATCGGTCTGCCGTGGGGTCCCGCCTGGGGCACCGCGTGGTTCCACTTCAGCGGCCAGGTGCCGGCCGAGTGGGCCGGGCAGGAGATCGAAGCCGTCATCGACCTCGGCTTCAGCGGCGGCCCGGGCTTCTCCGCGGAAGGCCTGGTGCACACCACCTCCGGCGTACCGCTGAAGGGTCTGCACCCGCGGCAGACCTACGCGCCGCTGTCGATCCTCGGCCCGGACGGTACGGCGGCCTCGGCCGGCGACCGGATCGAGTTCTACGTCGAGGCGGCGGCCAACCCCGAGGTGCTCGGCTCCAACGCGTTCGCCCCGACCGACGTCGGCAGCAAGCCGGAGCCGGGCGGCAAGCCGATCTACCAGCTGGCCCGGGCCGACCTGGCGATCTTCAACGCCGAGGTCTGGGACCTCATCCTTGACCTGGAGGCCCTCGACAGCCTGCAGAACGAGCTGTCCCCGCAGGAGCCGCGCCGCCGGGAGATCCTGCGCGCGCTCAGCGCTGCACTTGACGCACTGGACTACGAGAACGTCGCCGACACCGCGGCTGCCGCCCGCGCCGAGCTGACCGAGGTACTGAGCCGGCCCGCCCACGCGAGCGCCCACCAACTGTCGGCGGTCGGGCACGCGCACATCGACTCGGCCTGGCTCTGGCCACTGCGCGAGACCCGCCGCAAGGTGGCCCGCACCGTGTCCAACGTGGCCACTCTGGCGCAGGAGTACCCGGAGCTTGTCTTCGCCTTCTCGCAGGCCCAGCAGCACGCCTGGGTGAAGGAGAACTACCCGGAGGTCTGGGAGCGGCTGAAGAAAGCAGTTGCCGACGGCACCATCGTGCCGGTGGGCGGCATGTGGGTCGAGTCCGACACCAACCTGCCCGGCGGCGAGGCACTGGCCCGGCAGTTCGTGCACGGCAAGCGGTTCTTCCTGGACGAGTACGGCATTGACACCCAGGAGGTCTGGCTGCCCGACTCGTTCGGCTACACCGCGGCGTTGCCGCAGCTGGTGAAGCTGTCCGGCTCGAAGTGGTTCCTGACCCAGAAGATCTCCTGGAACAGGGAGAACAAGTTCCCGCACCACACGTTCTGGTGGGAGGGCCTCGACGGCACCCGGGTGTTCACCCACTTCCCGCCGATCGACACCTACAACTCCAACCTGGGCGGCCGGGAACTCGCGCACGCGCAGCGCAACTTCGCCGAGAACGGCGCCGCGACCCGCTCGCTGGTCCCGTTCGGGTACGGCGACGGCGGTGGCGGCCCCACCCGCGAGTTCATCGCGACGGCCCGCCGGGTGGCGAACCTGGAGTCCTCGCCGCGGGTGACCATCGAGTCCCCGACCGAGTTCTTCAGCGCCGCCCAGGAGGAGTACCCGAACGCGCCGGTCTGGTCGGGTGAGCTCTACCTGGAGATCCACCGGGCGACGTACACCTCGCAGGCCAAGACCAAGCAGGGCAACCGGCGCAGCGAGCACCTGCTCCGCGAGGCCGAGCTCTGGGCGACCGCCGCGGTGGTGGCCGGCAAGCTGGACAGCTACCCGTACGAGGACCTGGACCGGATCTGGAAGACGGTGCTGCTGAACCAGTTCCACGACATCCTGCCGGGCAGCTCGATCTCCTGGGTGCACCGCGAGGCCGAGGCGACGTACGCGAAGGTCGCCGAGGAGCTCGAGGCGATCATCGCCAGGTCCATCGCGGCATTGGCCGGGGAGGGCTCGGAGCAGGTCATCTTCAACGCGGCACCGCATGCGCGCGGCGGGGTCGTTGCCCTGGGCGCCGGTTCCGCGGACACTTCGGCGCCTGCGGCAACGATCGACGACGGCGTCCTGGACAACGGCCTGATCCGGGTCACCGTGGACGACCGCGGTCTGGTCACCTCCGTGTACGACGTGGCCGCCGAGCGCGAGGTGGTTGCCCGGGGCAGCGCAGCGAACCTGCTGCAACTGCATGTGGACACCCCGAACCACTGGGACGCCTGGGACGTGGACTCGTTCTACCAGAACAACGTCCGCGATGTCACCGAGGTCGACACGGTGGACTACAGCACGGTCGACGGGGTTGCCACCGTGGTGGTGACGCGGTCCTTCAACCGGTCCAGCATCACCCAGACGCTGCGGCTGCGGCCGGGCACCAAGCGGCTCGACATCGAGACCTCGGTCGACTGGCACGAGTCGGAGAAGTTCCTCAAGGCGGCCTTCCCGGTGGACATCCACGCCGACCGGTCCGCCTCGGAGACGCAGTTCGGGCACATCTTCCGGCCGACGCACCAGAACACCTCGTGGGACGCGGCCAAGTTCGAGATCGCCGCACACCGCTGGGTCCACGTCGGCGAGGCCGGCTATGGCGTTGCCGTGGTCAACGATTCGACGTACGGGCACGACATCAACCGGACCGCCCGCGAGGACGGCGGCACCACCACCACGATCCGGACGTCGCTGATCCGCGCGCCGCGTTTCCCCGACCCGAAGACCGACCAGGGCGTGCACGTGGTGAACCACGCGCTGGTGGTCGGGGCCGGCATCAGTGAGGCGATCGAGGAGGGCTACCGGATCAATCTGCCGGAGCGGGTCGTCACCGGCTCGACGGGTGCCGAGCCGATCGTTGCCGTCGACAACGGCAACGTGGTGGTCGAGGCGGTCAAGCTGGCCGACGACCGGTCCGGCGACGTGGTGGTCCGGCTCTACGAGTCGACCGGCGGCCGCTCCCGTGCCACCCTGACCGCCGGCTTCGACGTCGCTGCAGTGACGGAGGTCGATCTGCTGGAGCGTCATCTGGCCGATCGTGAGCTGAAGGATGGCGGGGTGAGCTTCGAGCTCCGCCCGTTCCAGATCGTCACCCTGCGCCTGAAGCGGGCCTGACACCGATGGAAGAGGGGCCGTACTGTCCCGGCGGCCCCTCTTCCGTTCCGCGCCACCTGATCGCCGCCGGCTGTTCGGAGATCTGACGTAGGTTGGAGGCACCGACCCCAGGGAGGTGGCACCCCACATGACACCGCCGACACCGCTGCTCGGAGCAGGAACGCTCGACCGGCGTACTGCCCGAACGCTGCCGCCGGGTCCGCGCCTTCCGACGCTGGTCCAGACGGTGCTGTTCGCCAGCCACCGCAAGTCGTTCTTCCCCAGGATGCGAGCCCGGTACGGCGATGTCTTCACGATCCGGCTGGTGCCGTCCAGCCGGGTGGTCGTGGTCCTCAGCCGGCCCGAGCACATCCGCGAGGTCTTTGGTGGGCCGCCCTCGGTGATGCACGCAGGCGAAGGCAATACGGCACTGCGGCCGATCATGGGCGAGCACTCGCTGCTGCTGCTGGACGACGACCCGCACGTCGCGATGCGCCGGCAACTGATGCCCGCCTTCAACGGCCAGGCACTCCGCGGGTACGCCGGCATGGTGGCCAGGCTGGCCGAGGCAGAGGTGGCGAACTGGCCGGTCGGGAAGCCGTTCCGTCTGCACGAGCGGATGCGCG
>JAWWOY010000115.1:0-4337 GCA_033851195.1 Kribbellaceae bacterium
CGCTGGGTGTACGACGACTCGCCGACCCCCGGCACGCCCTTGAGCCGGTTGCGCGCGGCGGACACCAGATCCCCGAGGACCGCACTGGCCGTCGGGGCGCCGCCGGCACCACGACCATAGAACATCAACTGGCCGGCTGCCTTGGATTCCACGAAAACGGCGTTGTAAGCGTCGCGGACCGAGGCGAGCGGGTGGTTCAGCGGGATCATCGCCGGGTAGACCCGGGCACTGACGGAATCGGTCGCCTCGTCCAGCTCGCAGATCGCCAGCGACTTCACCACGCAGCCCATCTCGCGGGCCGACGCAATATCCGCGGCGGATACCTCGGTGATGCCTTCGCGGTGCACATCCGCGATGGAAACCCTTGTATGGAAGGCCAGACTCGCCAGCAGCGCGGCCTTGGCGGCAGCATCGAAACCCTCGATATCGGCGGTCGGATCGGCCTCCGCGTAGCCGAGCGCCTGGGCCTCTTCGAGAGCCTCGTCGAAGCCGGCGCCGGTCGAGTCCATCTTGTCCAGGATGTAGTTCGTGGTGCCGTTGACGATGCCCATCACCCGGGTCACGTCGTCACCGGCGAGCGACTCGCGCAGCGGCCGCAGGATCGGGATCGCTCCGGCCACGGCAGCCTCGAAGTACAGGTCGCGCTCGTACTTCTCCGCCGCCGCGAACAGCGTCGGGCCGTCCTCGGCCAGCAGCGCCTTGTTCGCGGTGACCACCGAGGCGCCGTGCTCCAACGCGGTCAGGATCAGGCTCCGGGCAGGCTCGAGGCCGCCGATCACCTCGACCACCAGATCCAGGTCGCCGCGCGACACCAGCGCCTGTGCGTCGGTGGTGACGAGTGCCGGGTCGACGGCGATGTCGCGTTCCCGGCCGGCCCGCCGGACGGCGATGCCGGCGATCTCCAGCGGCGCGCCGACCCGGGCGGCGAGGTCGTCCGCCCGCTCGGTCAGGATCCGGACCACCTCGGTCCCGACCACGCCACAGCCCAGCAGCGCGACCTTCAGCGGTTTCTGCGATGGCAAGATCATTAGGCCCCCGTGTCCAAGATGAGCAGGTCGTCCTCGGTCTCCCGGCGTACGACGACCCTGGTCCGGCCGTCCCGTACGGCGATCACCGGCGGCCGCGGGACATGGTTGTAGTTGCTGGCCATCGAGCGGCAGTACGCTCCCGTGCCTGGTACGGCGACCAGATCGCCCGGGGTCACGTCCGACGGGACGAACTCGTCCTTCACCACGATGTCACCGGACTCGCAGTGCTTGCCGACCACCCGGGCCAGCGTCGGCTCGGCGCCGGAGTACCGGTTGGCCAGCGTGCAGGAGTAATCCGCGTCGTACAGGGCGGTGCGGATGTTGTCGCTCATCCCGCCGTCCACGGAGACGTAGGTGCGCGACGCGCCCGCATCGAGTCGGACTTCCTTCACCGTGCCGACGGTGTAAACCGTGCAGACGGCCGGACCGACGATTGCGCGGCCCGGCTCGATCGACACCTTGGGCACGTCGATGTCGAGCGCCTTGCACTCGTGCTCGACGATCTTGCCCATCTCGGTGGCCAATTGGGCCGGATCGGACGGATCATCCTGAGTGGTGTAGGCGATGCCGAAACCACCACCGAGGTCGAGCTCCGGCATGTCCACGCCGAGTTCGTCGGAAACCCTTGCGTGCAAGGCGATCACGCGCTTCGCGGCGACCTCGAACCCGGACGAGTCGAAAATCTGCGAGCCGATGTGCGAGTGCAGCCCGAGCAGCTCCAGCTCGGGCGCTTCGTTGACCCGGGCAATGGCTTCGAAGGCCGCGCCGGAGGTGATCGAGAAGCCGAACTTCTGGTCCTCGTGCGCGGTCGCGATGTACTCGTGGGTGTGCGCCTCGACCCCGGCGGTGACCCGGACCATCACGGGTGCGACGGTGTTGCGTTCGGCCGCCAGGTCGATCAGCCGGGTGATCTCGTGCTGGGAGTCGACGATGATCCGCCCTACGCCCGCGTCCAGCGCCCGGGCCAGCTCCTGCTCCGACTTGTTGTTGCCGTGGAACCCCAGCCTGCGCGGGTCGGCACCGGCACGCAGCGCGACCGCGAGCTCGCCACCCGAGCAGATGTCGAGGTTGAGCCCCTCCTCCATCACCCAGCGGACGACCGTCGTACAGAGGAAGGCCTTGCCGGCGTAGTACACGTCGAAGTCCTTGAAGCCCTCCTTGAACGCCCGGGCCCGGGCGCGGAAGTCCGCTTCGTCCAGCACGTACGCCGGGCTGCCGTACTCGGCGACGAGGTCACGCAGGTCGACCCCGCCCACCTCCAGCGCCCCGTCGGCATTCTTCCTCGCATTGACGGACCACAGCGAGGTGACCAGGTCGTTGACATCTCGCGGCGGCCGCAGCCAGGACGGGCCGGTGTGACCGATGTCGGCGTGCAGGACCCCCGCCTCGTGCGCCCTCACATCCGCTCCGGGGCGGAGACGCCGAGCAGGTCGAGCCCGTTGGCGAGCACGGTCTTCGTCGCACTGACGAGAGTCAGCCGGGCCTTGTGCACCGGCTCGAGTTCCTCGTCGCCACGCGGCAGCACGCGGCAACTGTCGTAGAACTTGTGGAACGCCGAGGCAGTGCTCTCCAGGTACCGCGCCACCCGGTGGGGCTCCTTGAGCTCTGCCGCGCCGGCGACCACCTGCGGGAACTCGGCGAGCGCCCGGAGCAGGTCGCCCTCCCGGTCGTGGCTGAGCAAACCCGGCTCGAACCCGTCCAGCTTGATGCCCAGATCTGCGGCGTTGCGCAGGATCGAGGCGAGCCGCGCATGCGCGTACTGGACGTAGAAGACCGGGTTGTCGCTGGTCCGACGGCCCCAAAGCTCCAGGTCGATGTCGATATTGGAGTCGCTGGAGTACCGGACCAGGGCGTAGCGGGCCGCATCGACACCGATCGCCTCGACCATGTCCTCCATGGTGACCACCGTGCCGGCGCGCTTGGACATCCGGACCGGCTGCCCGTCGCGCACCAGGTTGACCATCTGTCCGATCAGGATCTCGAGGTTCTCGTGCGGCTTGTCACCGAAGGCCTGGCACATGGCCATCATCCGGCCCACGTAGCCGTGGTGATCGGCGCCCAGCATGATCACCGCGAGGTCGAACCCGCGCTCGCGCTTGTCCAGGTAGTACGCCAGGTCGCCGGAGATGTACGCCGCCTCACCGTCGGACTTGATGATGACCCGGTCCTTGTCGTCGCCGTACTTCTCGGTCCGCAGCCACAAGGCACCCTCGGACTCGTAGGTGTTGCCCATCTCGGTCAGCCGGGCGATCGCGCGCTCGACGGCGCCCGACTCGTGCAGCGTGTTCTCGTGGAAGTAGACGTCGAAGTCGACGCCGAAATCATGCAGTTCGGCCTTGATCTGGGCGAACATCAGCTCCACGCCCGCACGCCGGAAGACCTCCTGCGCCTCGGCGTCGGCCAGCGAGAGCACCTCCGGCGCCTTGGCGACGACGTCGGCGGCGATCTCGGTGATGTAGCCGCCGGCGTACCCGTCCTCGGGGGGCTCGGCGCCGCGGGCCGCCGCCAGCAGAGAGCTCGCGAACCGGTCGATCTGAGCGCCGTGGTCGTTGAAGTAGTACTCCCGGGTGACGTCCGCGCCCTGGGCGGCGAAGATCCGCGCGAGGCTGTCACCGGCCGCCGCCCACCGGGTGCCGCCCAGGTGGATCGGTCCGGTCGGATTGGCCGAGACGAACTCGAGGTTGATCTTCCGCCCCTTGAGCGAGTCGCCGTCGCCGTAGCCGTCGCCCGCCTCCAGGATGGCCGAGGCGACCTTGCCCTGGGCATCGGCCGCGACCCGGATGTTGATGAAGCCTGGCCCGGCGACGTCCACCGCCGTGATCGCCGGGTCGTCGCTCAGCCGGTCCGCGAGCAGCTCGGCGAACTGCCGCGGCGGCATGCCGGAACGCTTGCCCAGCTGCATCGCGACATTGGTCGCATAGTCGCCGTGCTCGGGGTTCTTGGGTCGCTCCACCTTCAGCTCGCCCGGCAATCCGCCATCGACAGTGATGGTGCCGTCGTCGACGAGCGTGGTCAGAGCCTTGAGGATCGATTCAGCGAGCTGTTCCGGGGTCACCGACCCAGCGTAATGGCCCCCTCCTATCAGTTGCTGCGCCAGGGGTTGACCACGTCGAGGCCGGTATCGACGAAGTCCTTGAGGTCTCTGGTCGCCAGACGCGCGTCCCGGGTACGGCAGATGGCAGCGATCTGCGCGTCGAACCCGTCGATCGGCATTCCAACACGCTCCCGCTGCGTCACCACGAGTGGATAGACCGCAGCAGCAGCGGCGTCGAACGGGAGGATGTGTTCCTTGAAGGCAGAGAACAGGTC
>JAWWOY010000119.1:0-3990 GCA_033851195.1 Kribbellaceae bacterium
CCGACCTGGGCCTGGGTAAATCCCTGGACGAGGTCTCCCGGATCACGATGCCTGGCGGCACCCCGTCGTACGTGGCGCCGGAGCAGGCGATGGGGGAGCGGCTGGACCAGCGCGCTGACCTGTACGCGCTCGGCGCGGTGGCCTACGCGGCTCTGACCGGGCGGTCTCCGCATCAGGTGGATGGTCTGGGTGCGGCCGGAAGGGTGGCGGCACCAGCTCCGCCCAGCTCGCTCGGGTTCGCCGTACCGGACCGGGTGGACGCGGCCATCGTGCGCGCGCTGGACCCGGACCGGGAGAAGCGCTGGCCGGACGTCGAATCCTTCACCCGCGAGTTGGTCGGCGCGCTGGACGAGACCACCGGCAACTTCGTGCCGGCAGACGTCGCCATGGCACCGACCCACGCTGCTGTGACCGAGGCGGCCGGCCAGCTGGACAGCCAAGCGGACGGCCCGACCGTCAACGCCGAGCCGCCCACCGTCGCGGCACCTCCGGGTGCGGCCACCGTTGCGGTTGAGCCCGAGACAGTGGTGGTCGAGCCGCCGAAGGCCGCCGCGGATCCGCTCGGAGCGACCGAAACTGCGACGCCGACACAAGAGGAGCGGCCCCGGCGTCGTGGTCGATGGGTCGTCGCAGCTGTGTTGGCGCTGATCATCGGCGCCTGCGCCGGTTTCGGCGTCCAGCGGTACCTGGCACCGAAGGATGTCGATGTCGACCGGAACGGCTTCACCGTGCGGATCCCGCGCGGCTGGGCGGGATCAGTCGCGCAGTCGTCTTGGCTTCCACCGGGCGGTTCCCTCGAGGGTCCTGCTCTGCGGGTCAGCAAGAACGCGGACTGGAACTCGCCCGGGATGGGCACCCCGGGGGTCTTTGTCGGCCTGATGTCGCGGGATGGCGAGCTGGTCAAGAAGCTGCCCGGCGGGGCCCGATACGGGTGTCAGTCGACGGAGTCGGTCACCCAGAGCAGCCGGGCAGGCCTTACCGTCCTGGACCAGTACTCCAGCGGGTGCACCAACGGGAGTACTCTGCTCCAGCGGGTCGCAGAGACGGACGCCGCGCACACGGTCCTGATCCAAGTCCAGGTGCCGGCGTCCGACCGCGATCGTGCGCTCGAAGTGGCCGATTCGGTCCGTTATTCCGGTGGAGGAACCCCTTGAAGGCCGTCACAGACAGGCTCCGCCCGTCGCCCGCGCTGGTGCACTCCGGCCGTCGCCGCTTCCTCCGGTTCCGCTCGGTCGTGTTCCGGATCATCTGGCCGCGCTGACCACTGCGTTACTCGAGTGGGACGTCCTCGGCGTTTAGCCGGCCAGCCTGACGGTGTTGGTGGCCCGGGTCAGGATGGACTGCAGCCCGGCCTTGTCCGTCGGCCGACCGGCGACGGTGATCTCGATGAAGCTCTTCGAGATGTCCGAGTACGGCTCGACGTACCGGGTTTCGACCCAGCGGGTGCCCCGCGCACCGTCGCGGTAGGTATAGGTGAGCGTGGTGACGGTCATCGAGTTCACCTTGGTGGTGGCTCGCGAGATGATCTTCAGCCCGGGCACACCGCGCAGGCTGCTTTGCTTCTTCTTGGCTGCGGCCGCACTGGACAGGGTGCCGCTCAGGCGGCCGTCGATCCGCACCATCCAGGTTCTGGTCCGGTCGTCGAAGCGCGCGTGGTAGGTGCTCAGCTTGGTGAGCTTCCAGGTCTTCGGGACAACGGCGGACACCTCGCAGCCCTGGTTGCGCGTCGGTGGTACGCCCCAGCACCGCCGGGCGTAGCTGAGCTTGCCGGGGTCGAGCTTGGCCAAGTGATTGCTAGCAGCAACAGTCTGGTAAGTGGTTGTCGCGCCGGCCGGCAAGCTGCCTGTCAACATGGCGGCGGCAGCGATGGTGGCAATGACGCCGACAGTGCGAGTGGTCTTCAAGGCTGTTCCCCTCTTTCGGAACAAGGCCGTTCGGCCTTGCGTAATGGAGATGGCCCAGGCCCGGCGCAAGGTTGAGTGCCTGACGCAAGTACTTTCAGGAGTCGGTGCGTACGACGGAATCGGTGGCGTGCTGCAGCACGGACAACAGCGCCGGCCGGTCCTGCTGCAGACCGGTCGACGTCATCTCGACCGCCGCCATCCCGGACTTGTCCAGCGCGACCCAGCGCACGATCACATAGCGAGTGGTGTCGCCCGGGATATAGCTGTAGGTCAGCGTCGAATAGGTGAGCGGGGTGCCATCGTCGCGGGTCGCCGTTCCGGACTGCTGGGAGATTATTTTCAGCCCCACGACAGGGTCGCCCTGCTTCAGTTCCGCGACCCGTGCCGCCATCGACTCGGTTGGGGCTCGCCGGACGGTGAAGCCGGCCTCCACCCGGATCCAGCGTTTGGTGGTCGGGTCGGTGAAGCGTGCCTCGATCTGCGGGTACGGCTGGGTCATCCGCCAGTTCCTCGGCACCCGGACGCTGACCTTCGACGTCACGGCGGCGACGGCCGTGAATCGACGGGTCGTGTAGGTCAGGTCGCTCGCCACTAGCGGAGGTGTGTCGTCCGGCTTGGGCGTCTTCACCTGAACCGGCGGTGGGGTGGTACTGGTGGGCCTGGTGGCTTCGAGTGGTGCGGCTGCACCCTTCGAGGTGGCGACTGCCGGACCGGTCAGCAGGCCGAGGCTGTAGCCGCCCGCCCCGCCGAGCAGGGTCGCACCGAGGAGCCCCGTAGTGAGCAGCGCGCGTCCGGTCCCACGTCCGGCCACGGCTCCCCTTCCTCCTCCGTACGCCCCCGATGCGTCGTTGGACACCGTAAGCCGCCGAAGAGTTCGAAGTCACCCCGATTTCCGGAGCTGGTGTCGCGGATCAGCCGATCTGATTGACCGTCCGGGTGGCCTCGCTGAGGACCGCAGTAAGCCCGGCGGCGTCCTGCGGCAGGCCGGTCACGCTCATCTCCACGCTGGCGATGTCATCGCCGCCGGTGGCGATCCAGCGGACGATCACATAGCGCCGGGTCTTGTTCGGGATGTAGGTGTAGATCAGCGTGGAGACCGCCCGGGTCCCCCCGTCCGCCTCGACCTGCTCATCGGTCTGGGACAGGATCCTCAGGTCGTTCTCGGGCGGCTGGCTCTTCTGCAGGTCGAGGAGCAGTTTGTCCCGCGAGGCCGCCGTGGTCAGGTCCGGCCGGAAACCCGACTCGACCCGGACGCCGCGTTCCTTCAGCGGATCGAGGAACTTGACCTCAGCCGGGCTTTTCGGCGACTTGGTCAGCTGCCAGCCGCGGGGTGCCCGGATCGACAACTTTACCGGCCGTTCACCGTCCGCTTGGACGGTGAACGTGAACTGCCGGAAGGTGAGCCCGGCGGTCCTGAAGGCCAGGACTTTGCTCGGCTCGGGCATCTTCACCGCCAGCTGTTCGGCAGGCGAGACCGCGGCCAGCGGTGCTGCCGATCCGATCGACTGCGGTAGCACCGGCGTCCGATACATCCCGGCCGCGTAGCCCGCCGCACCACCCAGTACGCCGAGCAGCAGCACGCCGCTGACCAGGAGCGGCGTCCTCACTCGTGCACCAGATCCCAGAACGCCAGCTCGAACCGAACCACCCGGTCGAAACCACGGCTCATCGCGTTCGTCAGTTCCTCCCGATCGACCAGCGTGCCCAGTTGGTCGACGTACCCGGAGAACTCGGGGGATGACCAGTTCGCGATGAATCCGGCGTACGGGGTGTCCGGGCCGGTGCTGTCGCGGACCGAGGCCCAGGCGTCGTAGTAGGCCTTCTCGACGGCATACAGCACGGTGATGCCGACTGGCCAGCCTTCGGCGACCGAGGCGAGCAGGTACGACGAGTAGCCCAGGTTGAGCAGCGAGGGCTCGGCGGTGAGGTCCAGACCGCGTCCGGCGGCCTCGTCCTCGAAGAGCTCCAGCTCCGGCACCAGCGCGGCCAGGCCGCCGGCCAGCACCTCGCGGGCCTGGTCGTCAGGAGCGACGGTAGCCAGCGCCTCGAGGAAGGCTCGGAAGGACAACACGAAGAAGTGGTCCTC
>JAWWOY010000130.1:0-2709 GCA_033851195.1 Kribbellaceae bacterium
GTAGCGACGACGGTCGGGGTCGGCGGGCGAGGCGAAGAGGATGCGGTTGTACTTGTCGCCTTCGTCGGTGGCCCGCAGCCTGAGCAGCGAACCCTGCACGGTCGGCGTGGTGAGGCCTACGACTGACGTAAAAGGCGCGGTGTAGGTCTCGCCGCCGTCGGCACTGATGGCCGACGCCCGGCTGTTCCCGCTGCTGCCGCCGTTGTTGCGCGCACCCGCATAGATGCTGCCGTCGACCCGCTCCACGACAGTGATCTCCTGCGGGACCAGCCCGTCGGACCGCAGATCGGTGGCGCCCTTCTGCCAGGTATCGCCGTGGTCGTCGCTGTAGACGAGTTGCCCGGCGACCTTGCCGGCCACCCCGTAGTTGGTGCCCGCCACCAGTCGGCCCTTGTGCGCTCCGCGGGTCAACTGAATGCCATGCACGGGCCCGGTCGCATACCAACCCCAGGACGGATCGTCGATCTGGCTGCCGATGTTCGTCGCCTTGCTGAACGTCAGGCCGTCGTCGTCACTGACCTGCACGTACGGCGTTCGCGGGCTGCTGGTAGTGCCCGGGTCCATCGTCGTCAGGAGCACGATCCGGCCTGTCACCAGGTCCACGATCGGCGTCGGGTTCCCGCGGGTCGCGACGGCGTTGGGATCGCTGTCGGTGCCCGAGAGCACCACCTTCTGCGGCGACCAGGTCCGCCCGTCGTCCACCGAGCGACGCATCACCAGGTCGATCTCCTGGGAGTCGGCGCACCAGGTCCGCCTGGCCTCGGCGAACGCGAGCAGGGTGCCGGCCTTGGTCCGGACGATGGCGGGGATCCGGTAGCAGCCGTAGCCGGCGCCACCCTGGTCGAAGAGGGTCAACTGAGTGACCGCGGCGGCAGCGGGTTGGCCCTGATCGCCCGCGGCCGCGAGGCCGGTTGCGAGCAGGGTGACGGAAAGGGCGGAGATCAGGAGACGGCCGACTCTGGTCATGCGGTCCTGCCTTCCGGAGCACAGAAAGTAAAAAACGGGGCGGATGGCTCTGTTGGTAATTTATCCACACCAGCCGTCACTCGCAACATCCCACGTCCTACGTTTTGCCTATCGACCAGCCCCCGGGGGCGCTGATGAGGTGCATTACCGTGAAGTCGTCTCCGCCGCCCAGTGGAAGGAACAGAAGTGGATCTGCTCGAGGAACTCGGCCGGCGACGGGTGCTGGCCATCATCCGGGCAGACGGTCCGGATCTGGCGCTGAAGTGCATCCGCACGCTGGTGACGGCCGGCGTGACGGCCCTCGAGGTTTCCCTGACCACACCCGGCGGGGCGGAGGCGATCGCGAAGGCTCGCTCGGAGTTCGATCCGTCGGTACTGCTCGGTGCCGGCACGGTGGTGACCGCCGCACAGGCTGAGGAGGTCGCCGCGGCACAAGCGGGCTTCGTCGTCACCCCAGGGATCACCCGGGGCGCGCACCGCAGCGTCGAACTCGGCCTACCGCTGCTCTGCGGCGCGTTGACCCCGACCGAGGTCATCGGCGCACTCGACCTCGGCGCTCTGGCAGTGAAGATCTTCCCGGCCAAACTGCACGGGCCGGGCTACCTTCGAGAGCTCCGCGCCCCGCTGCCGACCGCACCTCTGATAGCCGTCGGAGGTATCGACGCCGCCTCCGCTCCTTTGTATCTGGAGGCCGGTGCTCTAGCCGTCGGCGTCGGCTCTCCCCTGCTCGGCGACGCCGGCCGCGGCGGCTCACAGCTCGCCCTCGCCTCCCGCGCCACCGACTTCCTGGCTGCGGTATCCGATGCCTGACGTCCTGACCCTCGGCGAGGCGATGGTCTCCATCCGCTCCCGGGCTGCCCTGCGGCTCGGTGGCGACGCCAACCTGTCCGTGGCCGGTTCCGAGAGCAACGTCGCGATCGGCCTGGCCCGGCTCGGTCACCGTGCCGCCTGGGTAGGTGCCGTCGGCAACGATGAGCCCGGACAGCTGATCCAGCGCACGCTGCGCGCCGAAGGTGTCGACACAAGCTTCATCCGACTGTCGGACGACTCCTTCACCGGCTTCATCGCGTTCGACCAGCCGGCTCACGACATCACCCGGGTCAGCTACCACCGGCGCGGATCCGCCGGATCCTCGTTGACCGCCGAAGAGTGCGTTGCCGCGTTGCGGGCTTCAGCGCCACTGCTGCTGCACGTCACCGGGATCACGCCCGCCCTCTCGAACACCGCCCGGGCGGCCACGGCTTCCGTCGTACAGGCTGCTTCTGCTTCTGGGGTGCGGGTTTCGCTGGACGTCAACTACCGCAGGCGGTTGTGGTCGCGGGACCAGGCGGCTGAGTGCTTGCGGGAACTGTTGCCGTTCGTGGGCACGGTGTTCGCATCGGAGGAGGAGTTGGACATCCTCACGGATGCCACGGATCCGGTGCCTGCTTTGCTGACGACCGGGATCGACGAGGTGGTGGTGACGGCCGGGGGCGACGGTGCGTGGGCCTACTCGGAGAAGGGCACCACTCATCGGGCAGCGCTACCCGTGACTGTGGTGGACAGCATCGGCGCAGGTGACGCGTTCGTGTCAGGCTACCTGTCGGCGACGCTCGACGGCCTCGACGTCGAAGCCCGACTGGAACGCGCAACATCCTGCGGCGCCTTCTGCGTAGGCGGCTACGGCGACTGGGAACCCCTCCCCACCCGAGCCGACCTCGCCCTCCTCACCCACCCCCACGGCACCGCCCTCCGCTAACGCCC
>JAWWOY010000158.1:0-4875 GCA_033851195.1 Kribbellaceae bacterium
CCCGCCCGATGCTCCTGACGTCCTGCACGCTGGTCTTGGCGGCACTGGTCTTGCCCGCCCTGGCTGGATCCGCGTTCTGGCTGTCAGCGGTCCTGGCCGTCTACGGCCTGGTCTACGGAGCCCTCAACATCTCTCTGAACAGCGCGGCCGTCGAGGTCGAGGCCTCGACGGGTCGACCGCTGATGTCGATGCTGCACGGCCTCTGGAGCCTCGGTTGCCTCGTCGGATCCGTGCTCGGCGGCCTGCTCGCCGGACACCTGGGCACGATCGCGCACTTCGGACTGGTGATATCGATAGGCCTTGTCGTGACGGCGATCTGCGCACCGGCCATGCTGCGCGACCCGGGTGAGGCGGACGCTGCCGCAGCCGTGGAGGCGGCCGACCAGCGCGCGACAACGCGAGCTGCGCAGAATATGTGGCGACTGGGCCTCCCCGTGGTGATGTTCGGCGTCGTCGCCGTGTGCGTGGCCTACGGAGAGGGCGCGGTCGCCGACTGGAGCGGACTGCACCTGCGGGACGGACTCGGCGCCGGCGCGAGCGTGGCTGCCTACGCCTTCGCCGCCTACAACCTCGCTATCGCCGGCAGCCGACTGGCGGGTGGGCGGCTGATCGGCCGGTTCGGCGTGACCGGAGTGCTCACCGGCGGCGCGGTCGTCGCGGCGGGCGGCATCCTGGTCGCCGCATGGACCGGACAAGTGTCGGTGGCCTTCCTCGGATTCATCGCCGTCGGCCTCGGGCTGGGCAACGTCTTTCCGATCGCCATCGCACGGGCCGGAGCGCTCGGCGGACCCAACGGCGTCAGCCTCGCCACCGGCATTGGTCACACCGGCATGCTCGCCGGGCCCCCGCTGATCGGCTTCCTCGCTGACCACGCCGGCCTGCCCACGGCACTGTCGACGATCGCAGTGACGTCTTTGGCCGTGGCGGTCCTAGCGGTGCTGGTCAGGCCGAGGACTGCTGGCACAGCCATCACCGTCGAGGCCGTCCCGGCCCCGGCCGACTGACTACCCGAAACCGACCACCCACGTCCCGAAAGGCGACCCGCATGAGCAACCGTTACGCAACCCTCGTCCCCAAGGCACGGCATGCCACCGAGGCGGACGGCACGTTCACACTCGGCCCCGACACCCCGCTGTACGTCGCGCCTGGCGCCGAGGCCGCGGGCGACGCCGTACGCCTGCTGCTCGCGCCGCTGCGCCTGCCGTTGCGGCGCGGCACCGACGCCGACGGCGCACTGTCCGTCGAGTTCGACGCCACCATTACCGAACCAGAGGGCTACCGGCTGACCGTCGCCCCGACCGGCATCCAGATCGCAGCCGCCGGCATCGAGGGCGCCCGGTACGCCGTCCAGACCCTGCGCCAGTTGCTCTCCGACAACGCCTGGCGGCTCACCGCGCTACCTGGCACCAGCTGGACGGTCGACTGCGGCGAGGTGATCGACGCACCCGCCCTCGGCTGGCGTGGCGGCATGTTGGACGTCTCCCGGCACTTCCTGCCGAAGCGTGCGCTGCTCCGCTATGTCGACCTGTTCGCCATGCACCGCCTCAACCGGCTGCACCTGCACCTGACGGACGACCAGGGTTGGCGCATCGAGAGCCGCAAGTACCCGGAGCTCAACAAGCTCGGCACGCACCGCTCAGAGACGATGTCCGGGCGGTACCGTCACGACCCCGTGTTCGACGGGACCCCGCACGGCGGCTACTACACCCTCGACGATCTCGCCGAGGTCGCCGCCTACGCCGCCGAACGCGGCATCACCGTCGTCCCCGAGGTCGACCTGCCGGGTCATGCCTCCGCGCTCATCACCGCCTTCCCCGAACTCGGCACCGGCGGGGCCGGCGTCCTCAAGGGCTGGGGCATCTCCGCCGGGATCCTGAAGCCGATCCCCGCCGCTGTCGACCTGGTCTGCGAGCTGCTCGACGAACTGCTCGAGGCCGTGCCCACCCCGTATATGCACCTCGGCGGGGACGAGTGCGTCATGAAGGACTGGCCGGGCGACCCCGAGGTCGGGGCCCACATGGAGAAGCTCGACACGACCGAGCCCGCCGACCTGCACGGCTGGTTCCTACGCGAGATCGCCGAGCACCTGACCCGCAAGGGCAAGCGGATGGTCGTCTGGGACGAGGCGTTCCAGACCGGCGGCGTCCGCGAGGACACCATCGTGATGTGCTGGCGCGGCGACGCGATCGCCCGCGAGGCCGCCGCGGCCGGCTACGACGTCGTCCGCGCGCCCGTCTACCCGACTTACCTCGACTACGACCAATCCGACCTGGAGACCGAGCAGTTGGCCATCGGCGGGCCCATCACCCTGGCGGACTCGGCCGGCTTCACCCCGCTGCGGGACGACTGGTCGGAGGCAGAACTGGCCCACGTCCTCGGCGGCCAGTTCCAGACGTGGTCCGAGTACATCCCGAACGAGCGGCACCTCGACTACATGGTGTTCCCGCGCGCCTGCGCCATCGCCGAGGTCACCTGGAGCGGTGGTCCGGCCGACTACGACGACCTGACGGGGCGGCTGGAGTCCGCGCACCTCGCACGGCTCGACGCGGCCGGCGTCGAGTACCGGCCGCTCGATGGCCCGCGCCCGTGGCAGCAGGGCGGCACCGGGGCACGGAAGCACATCGACGGCAGGCGCAATACGCCGGAGTCCTGGCGCGCCCAGACGGACGAGACCCCGGAGTCCGGCGAGTCGGAGGCCGAGACAGTCGGCTGAGTCCCCGGGCGGGCGTGGGCGTGCGTGGGCGCGCAGTCAGACCCAGCCGCGCTTGGCGGCGGCTACGCCGAGCTCGAAGCGGCTGGCGGCGTCGAGACGCTCGGACAGGTTCGCCGTGATGCGCCGAGCGGTACGCAGCGAGATCCCCAGCAAGCGGGCGACCTGCTCGTCTTTGGCGCCGCCGGCCAGCAGCCGCAGTACCTCGGCCTCGTGCGCTGTCAAGGGGGAATCGCCCCCACCACGGTCCGCTGGGGCGAAGAGTTCGGTGGCGCGGGCCCAATACAAGTCGAACAGGGCGAGCGCGAGTGAGATCACGGCCGGACTGCGATGGATGACCGCTCCAGCGCTCTCGATCTCCGGATTCATCGGCATGATCGCCATCTCCTGATCGATGATCAGCAACCGCATCGGCAGGGTCGGGGTGGCGCGGACCTCACCCCCCATCTTGTGGATGACCGCCGCGAACTCCAGTCCGAGCTTGGAGAGCGTCATGCTCTGCAGATAAACAGTCCGCATCTTGATACCGCGCTCGAGCAGCGGGACGTCCGGCGACTCCTCGGCCGGCGCGAGGATGTCATCAACGTGCGCCGGCACCAGGGCCCAGACGGCCTCGCGTGCCTTCAAACCGAGCTCTTCGATCCGGCGGGACGCGTTCGCGCGACCCTTGAGCACCTCGATATCGCCGCTGGTCCGGGACGTGAGCAACTCGTTGTACTGCTCCGCCAGTACCTCGGCGGAGGACTCGGCCTCGCGGAGTTCACTCAGAAGTCTGTTCAACTCGGCCCTACGGCGTTCGGCCAGACCGCTGAGACCCACTCGAGGATGTACGGCGTGTTCGAGGCTGGGGTTGGTCCAGGTCGGGACCAGCAGGTCGAGTTTCCTCAATCCCTCCATCAGGTGAAGAACCTCGCCCACCGGGCGGCTCAGTAGCGCGGCAATCTGCTCCGGCGTACTGTCAGGCTCACGCAGCAGGGCGTGGTAGACCGCGAAGGTGGCCTCATCCACACCCAGCGGCTCCAGCACGTGTTCTGCACCCTTCGAACGCCCGTTTGGAACAGACCATATACAGGCTGCGTCGGTTTGGTGCGCTTAATATGTCGATTCGAATTTTCTCGAAAGGACGTGCGGTGATCAAGAGGTACCTGACCGTAGCAGCCCTGGCGGCCCTGGTGGTCGTCACGACTGTGTTGCCTGGGGCGTCAGCGTCCGCTGGGAGTCCGTTCGACGAGCCGGCTGGGGGATGCCCGTCCGTTACATGCTGGTGAGGCACACCCCGTAGACTGATCGCGTGGCTCGTGGCGATGGTCTGCTCACTCATGATCTTGACCCGCAGGACCTAGGCCCCCAGGACGCTTGTGGCGTCTTCGGTGTCTGGGCTCCCGGGGAAGAGGTCGCCAAACTCACCTATTTCGGGCTCTACGCTCTGCAACACCGAGGGCAGGAGTCGGCTGGCATCGCGGTCAGCAACGGTACCCAGATCCTGGTCTACAAGGACATGGGACTGGTCAGCCAGGCATTCGACGAGGCGACCCTGGCGTCGCTGCGGGGGCATATCGCCGTCGGTCACTGCCGGTATTCGACGACCGGGTCCAGCGTCTGGGCCAACGCGCAACCGACGTTCCGGTCGACTGCGACCGGATCGGTCGCGCTCGCGCACAACGGCAACCTCACCAACACCGGCGATCTCGCGGCCAGTCTCGGCGGCCAGGACGAGCTTGACCTCGGGCTGGACCTCGACGTCGAGCACGCAAAGGCGAACGCCAAGCACGGCGCGTCCTCGGACACCGACATCCTCACCTCGATGCTGGCCGGGTACCCGGACCTCACCATCGAGGAGGCCGCGGCCAAGGTGCTGCCGAAGGTCCGCGGCGCGTACAGCCTGATCTTCATGGACGAGGGCACCCTGTACGCCGCTCGCGACCCGCAGGGCATCCGTCCGCTGGTGCTGGGCCGGCTCGAGCGCGGCTGGGTGATCGCCAGCGAGACCGCCGCCCTGGACATCGTCGGCGCCTCCTTCATCCGCGAGGTCGAGCCGGGCGAGATCGTCGCCATCGACGAGGACGGCCTGCGTTCCACCAAGTTCGCCGAGCCCAATCCAAAGGGCTGCCTGTTCGAGTTCGTCTACCTGGCCCGGCCGGACACCCAGATCTCCGGCCAGCGGA